>NZ_JBFBAS010000016.1:0-165559 GCF_040682335.1 Streptomyces sp. NPDC051219 | reverse complement strand
ATGTTCGGCACCAAGCTCTATCGACGTCCTCCGGACGGGCACCAGCCCCGATTTTCCCGGCCACGGGGCGGGACCGACAGGGCCCGGGATGACTACCAAACCCGACACCCAACCGTCAGGCCGATGACCCGACTTCACCCAATCAAGTTCAGTTGCCATGATGGACATCCTTCCGGGGCGCAACCCCTGATCTCGGAGATGCCCGTCGAAGCGGATCAAACCCACGTGTCCGCCGGTGCATCGGGCACGATGAGTGCCCACTCCCTCGATACTTCACATGCCAGAACCAGCCCGGCAGGAAGCAATACCGTGCGAATCGGCCGAGACCGGCGTGGCGGACAACCCGCCCAGCCGCCACACGACCTTACTCGGCCAGTCGTTCCGGACTATGCACATCCGATCACGCCAACTGATTCACGAGCTCAGAACAACATATTCGGGTGCCTGGCGGTGGATCCCCAGCGTCCTACTGAGACCGGAGCGGGTCGGGTCACACCTTCTTGACGACGATCGTGTCCGGCACCAGCTTCTCCAGGTCGTCGACGTCCGATGTGAAGACGGTGACCTGTCCCTTCTGCTGTCGCGCGATGACGGCGAGCACGGCGTCGATCGCGTACTTGTGGCCGTGCAACTTGGCGTCGGCCAGGAGTCGGCGTGCCTGGCGGGCCTCGTCCTTCCCGACGTCGACGACCTGGAGCCGGGACAGTACCCAGTCCCAGCGCTGTTCGGTGGTTCTGCCGTCGTACGCCTCGACCAGTGTCATCGGGGACGTCACCACCTCGGCTTCCCCGCGCGCCGCGAGGTCGAGCCAGGCGATCATCTTCCGGTCGCCGCGTACCGCAAGGGACAGGGCTTCACAGTCCAGTACGAAGACACGGAGGGGCCGCTGTCCGTGCTCACCGGTTCGCTTGTTCACGCAGTCTCTCCGGCGTTGTGCTTTCCGGTGGTTCGACGCCGCTCGTGTTCGGCGTCGAGTTCCTCCAGCTTGTCGAGCGCTGCCGCCTGCTCGACCTCAGTGACGGGGCCGTGCTCTTCCTGCAGCCAGTCGACCAGTTCCCGGAGCCGGTCCCGGTCGCGCTTGAAGCGCAGAGCCTCGGCGACGTACGCCGAGAGACCCCGCTCGGCCGCGTCCGCGCGGATCTCGTCCAGGAGATCCTCGGGAATCGTCACCGTTACCTTCTTTGTTGCCATACAAGAGACCATACTCTTGGTATTGCACTCCTTACCAGTGGGTCACGTGATCGATGCTCGGCGATCAGGCGGCCGTGGCGGGGCGTGGGCTGCCGTGGAAGACCTGGCTGGTGTGCCAGGAGCGGTGGATCGCCGCGACGGGGTGGGCACCCGGTTGGGGACCGATGAGCGGGCGGTCGGCGAGCGCTATGACGTGCTCCCGGGCGGCAGGACTCTGGCCGACGAAGCGCTGCGAGACCAGGATGCGGTGACCGTCACCGATGCCGAGGACGCCCTTGTCGAAGAGCTTGTGGTGCAGCGAGCACAGGCACAGTCCGTTTTCGACGTCGTCCGGGCCGTCGAACGCCCACCAGCGCACATGTGCGGCCTCCAGCCCGACCGGCACCGCGCCGATCCTGCCGTCGTAGCCGCAGAAGGCGCACTGGTACTCGTATGCCGTCAGGACCTGCTCCCGCATCCGGGGATCCCGCCGCCTGCGCACGGCCGAGAGCTGTTCGGTCTCCGCCGGCTCCAGCTCCAGGCCGACGGATTCGCACAGATCGCCGTGGAGCGAGGGCGGGAAGTTCAGATCGAGCAGGACCCGTGCCATCCGGCCGAGCAGCGACGGCTCCCGCCGCAGCGCCGCCCTTAGTTCCGGCGTCAGCCGCCCTGCGGCTCCGACGGCCCGCAGCTCCCGCACGCCACTGCCGGGGCTGCCCGGTCCGCCATCGGTGCGCACCTCCCACACGCCGTCGCTCACCAGATGGTGGAACGGGTAGGCGGGCGTCGTTCTGTTGGGTGGGCCGTACTCGGCCAGTAGCCGTCTGAGGTCGTCCTCCACTGCGCTGTACCGCAGTTCACCGTCCGCATCCTGCTGGAACCGGCCGAGCGCGTACAGGAACAGCAGCGGCTTGTGCGGAGCGCGGGTCCCGCTTCTGCTCCACTGCCTCAGCTTCGCGGTGCGCTCCAGCCAGTCCATGACCGGCGATCGTAGTGGTGTTGGGGTGCGGTGGTTTCGAAGGGGCTTGGGGAGCGAGTCGACTCCCAGATGGCGCCCAGACACCCTGCGGCATCAGCCTGGGGCCGCTGGCTTCGTGCCGACGTTGCCCGTTGTGGCCTAACGAGCCGTGCCGAGGCGACTTCGACGTGTCGTATCCAGGTGGCGCCATCGTTCGCGGGTCTGCCGCTCTCCGTCGATCCACTGTGCTCGCGCGGTGTGCTCGGGAAGCGGAAGGCCGGCCATGAAGTGCGCGATTTCGACGTAGTAGGCGTAGCACCGCTCTGCGTAAGTTCGCGCAGGCGGGTGATCGTGGTGGCAAGGTCGTCCTGGGCGTCGAGGGCGGCGTGGTGGAAGCACAGGGCCAGTTGCAGTTTGGCCGCGGCGTAGGAGATGCCGGAAACGTCGATTTCGGCGAGTAGGACGGCTGCCCGGTCGGGCAGGTCGGCGGCGAACCCGGCGTCGCGTACGAGTGTGGCGATGCGAGCGGTCATCTCGGTGGAGCGCAGGCTGAGGCGCGACAGCAGCCGGTCTGCCAGGTCGAGCTCGTCATCGGCCCGAAGCGGGTCAGTGAAGGCGACGGCGAAGGCGAGATGCGCCTGGACCATATCGGTCTCGCCGACCACACCGTGCTCTTCTGCTTCGCTCCGGGCTGCCAGGTAGGCGGCTGCCGCCCGCTCCATGTCACCTTGCACCCACCACACGTCTCCCGGCACCCGATGATGCCGCCCCTCCCAGCCCAGCCTCCCTGTGGCTTCGACCGCAGTCGGGAAGTCTCCGGACAATCGGCTCAGGTGTGCCGGACCGCGTCGAGCGGCAGAAGCCAGCCGACCGTCGGCGGAGGCGACGTGCTCCATGCCCTGGCGTGAATCGTCGGTCAGTCCGAGGTCCCGCTGGGCCTTCGTCAGGTAGTACGTGGCCAGTTCGCGGCTCTCACGGAGGTCTGCGCCGCGGGCACGGCTAATGCTGCCGACTCCGCGAGGAAACGATGGGCGCAGGGGCAACGAGCCGCAGCCCGTTTGAATCTTCGGTACGCGGTCGCAGTCGTCCGCGTCGCAAGCTTCAGCGCAGTCCTGGCTGGGTTCATCGCGGGGTTCTTCGGATTCCTGGCCATCGGTAAGAAGGCCGCGGACCGGGCCCACGACGCTCGCGAACTCGCCGAGTCCGAGATCGCCAAGACGCGCTCCGCGCTGGGGGAGACCATCGACGGGGGATGATCTCGCTCCCACGCCGTGCCGAAGTCTCCGCGGGCACGGTGGTGATCACACGGCTGCGCGCCAGGCCGGATCCGGTTCCACTCGGTCTCGTCCTCGCCAGTCACCCTGAGCAGGCCGAGGAAGAAGTCCCCGCCCGCCCGCTGTACTTCAGGTGGTATCCCTCGGGAGCACACTGCCGCGCTGCGTCGAAAGCCCTGCGGTAGCGTGCCCGCGCCTCGTCGTTGGGGTTCGGGATCCGGAGGAACCGCCTAGCCTGCTGTACCTCCGCGATCAAAGCGGCGCCGACTTCCGCCGGCGACGGCCGTGGGGACTTCGCTGCGCGCTGCGGCGCCGGCTCCGTCTTGGGCGAGGCGTGGCTTGCTCCCGCGGGGGAGGAGCCGGTCGTGCCTTTGGCTCGGAAACCCTCGAACGCCGCTCGCGCGGAGCCGGTTCCGGCCGGTCCGGGTGGTGGCCGTGCTCCAGGTGGAAGCGTCCCGCGTCGGTGATCTCCGCAGTCGGCTCCCAAATGGCTCCCAAAATGGGCCCGCGAAGCAAATCAGGCCCGGCGCTGATCTCTCAGCACCGGGCCTGACCTGGTGTTTCTCTGTCGGGGTGGCGGGATTTGAACCCACGACCTCTTCGTCCCGAACGAAGCGCGCTGCCAAGCTGCGCTACACCCCGATCGTCGCCACTCGTCGCGGCGACATCGATTACTTTAGCGGACCGACGGCCGGAGACGAAATCCGGTTTTCGCGAGGCCGCAGGCCAGGGGGCCCCGTCCGGCCGGGGTCAGTCGCGGGCGGTCAGCGTGAGGAGCGTCGCCTCCGGTGGGCAGGCGAAGCGGACGGGCGTGTAGCGGTTCGTGCCGCAGCCCGCCGAGACGTGGAGGTACGAGCGGTTGCCGGCGGCCCGGTGGGTGGAGAGGCCCTTGACCCGGTCCGTGTCGAGGTCGCAGTTCGTGACGAACGCCCCGTAGAAGGGAAGGCACAGCTGCCCGCCGTGCGTGTGGCCGGCCAGAATCAGCGGGTAGCCGTCCGCGGTGAACGCGTCGAGCGTGCGCAGGTACGGCGCGTGGACGACCGCGAGGGACAGGTCGGCGCCGCTCTCCGGGCCGCCCGCCACCCGCTCGTACCGGTCCCGCTTGATGTGCGGATCGTCGAGGCCGGTGAAGGCGATCTCGTACCCGTCGATCTTGAGCGTGCCGCGGGCATTGCTGAGGCCCAGCCAGCCCGCGGCGTCGAAGGCCTCGCGCAGCCCCTCCCACGGGTTGTGGACGACGTCGACGGCGGGCGCGTTGCCGTTCAGACCGTGGCGGCCCTGGGCCTTCTCGATCAGGTAGCGGGCCGGGTTGCGCAGCTTGGGGCCGTAGTAGTCGTTGGAGCCGAAGACGTACACACCGGGAAACTCCATGAGCGGCCCGAGCGCGTCGAGCACCTCCGGCACGCCCTCCGGGTCGGACAGGTTGTCTCCGGTGTTGACGACGAAGTCGGGGCGCAGCCCGGCCAGCGACTGGAGCCACCGCCGCTTTTTTTGCTGCCCGCTGACCATGTGGATGTCGGAGACCTGCAGGACGCGCAGCGGGCGCATGCCCTGCTGGAGTACCGGAACGGTGATTCGCCTGAGTCTGAAGGACCGGGCCTCGAAGCCGGCGGCGTAGGCGAGACCGGCCGCGCCGACTGCCGCGATTCCTGCGGTGATTTTCAGGGGGGCTCCGAAGCGTGCGCGCATGCGCCCATCGTCGCAGACGGCGGTACGCGCAGTCCGCGCCCCTGGGGAAACTGACAGGCGTTCGTCCGCGGCCACCTGCAACACTGGGGCCCATGACCACGCTCAAGTCCAAGCTGCAGGAAGACCTCACCGCGTCGATCAGGGCGCGCGACGAGCTGCGCTCCGCGACGCTCCGACTGACACTCTCCGCGATCACCAAGGAGGAGGTCGCGGGTAAGTCGGCACGCGTGCTGTCCGACGACGAGGTGCAGAAGGTGATCGCCCGCGAAGCGAAGAAGCGCCGTGAGGCGGCCGAGGCATTCGCCCAGGGCGGCCGACCCGAGCAGGCGGAGCGGGAGAAGGCGGAGGGCGTGATCCTCGCCGAGTACCTGCCCAAGCAGCTGTCGGACGAGGAGCTGACCGCGATCGTCACCCAGGCCGTCGAGGAGGCCAAGGCGGCGGGCGCCGAGGGGCCCCGCGCGATGGGGGCGGTCATGAAGATCGTGAACCCGAAGGTGGCGGGCCAGGCCGAGGGCGGCCGGGTGGCCGCCGTGGTGAAGAAGCTGCTCGTCGGCTGAGCACTGACGGCCGGCCGGGAGACACGGGACTGCGGAGCCCGGGCAGGTACTCGCGATGTAGCAGATAAATGGAGGGGGGCACCCGGCGGGCGCCGGGTGCCCCCCTCTGCATACGCGCCCAGGTGAGCCTCTGCATAACCGCCCGTGTCTCGCCGCGGCTTTCGGGGCTTACGGCCCGTTGCCGCCGCCGTCCTGGCCACCGTTCGTCTGGCCACGGTTCTGGCCGCCGCCGATCAGGTCCGGCGGGAACGAGATTCCCGGCCAGGGGTTCTGGCCACCGTTCCCGCCGCCGCCCGGCCGGCCGGGCCTGCCCGGCTTGTCGTCTTCGGGCCGCTCCTCGTCCTCGCGGTCGTCCTCCCGCGGTGCGTCGGGGATGTGGACGGTGTTGAAGGAGGGAGCGGGCTTGCCCTCCAGCGCGCCGCTCACCGCGTCCTTCCAGATCGGGCCGGGGACCTGACCGCCGAAGACCTTGCCGTGGTACCGGCCGCCGATGGTGATGTTCTCCATCTCCACCTGCTGGCTGGCGCTGCCGACCCAGACCGCTCCGGAGATGTTCGGTGTGTAGCCGACGAACCAGGCGTTCTTGCGCTCGTCCGTCGTACCCGTCTTGCCGGCGCTGTCCCGGCTGCCCAGGCCGGCCTGCTCACCGGTACCGGAGTCGATCACGCCGCGCAGCAGGGTGTTGACCGTGTCGGCGGTCTGCTCCGACATGGCCCGCGAGCAGTGGGACTTCGGCACCGCCAGACTGTCGCCGTTGGCGGTCTGGATGGACACGATGGCGATCGGCGTGCAGTACGTGCCGCGGTTGGCGAAGGCTGCGTACGCGTTGGCCATCGTCAGCGGCGAGATACCCGTCGAGCCGAGGGAGAGCGAGGAGGGCACCTCCGGCAGCTTGCTGCCGTCGCCCTGGACGACGCCCAGCTTGTCGGTCATCTCGATGACCGGGCACATGCCGGTCCGCTCGAGCATCTGCACGAAGTAGGTGTTGACCGACTTGGCCGTCGCCTCCTTCATGGCGTACGGCCCGACCTCGGACTCGTTCTCGTTCTCCACGGTGAAGCCGCCGTTGTTGACCCACGGCCTGCCGCTGCACGTCTGCACGGAGGCCGGGTAACGCATCTCGTACGGCGCCGGGAAGGTCTGTGTCGGCGGCATGCCGCCTTCGACGGCCGCCGCGGCCAGGAAGGGCTTGAAGGTCGAGCCGGTCGGGAAGCCGTAGTTCGAGCCGCCCATCCGCTTGTTCACCGAGTAGTTGATCTGGGTCTCGTTGTTCCCGAAGCCGTACGGCTTGGACTGGCCCATCCCGAGGATCCGGCCGCTGCCGGGCTCGACCAGCGTCACCGCCGCGGCGACCTTGTCCCGCTGGTAGACGTGCTTCTTCACCGAAGCCTGGACCGACTCCTGGGCCTGCGGGTCGAGCGTCGTACGGATCGTCAGGCCGCCACGGTTCCAGATCTTGGCCCGCTCCTCCTTGGTCTTCCCGAAGACGGAGTCGTTGAGGAAGACCTCGCGTACGTAGTCGCAGAAGAAGCCGGCCCCGCTGACCGCGGTGATGCAGCCGTTCTTCGGCTTGCTCACCTTCAGCCGGATCGGTTTCTCCTTGGCCCGGTCGGCCTCGATCTGCGAGATGTCGCGGACATCGGCCATGCGCTGCAGCACGATGTTGCGCCGCTTCGTGGCCTCTTCGGTGTCGTTGACCGGGTCGTAGCGGCTCGGCGACTGGACGATCCCGGCCAGCAGCGCGGCCTCCTCCAGCGTCAGGTCCTTGGCGGGCTTGGTGAAGTAGCGCTGCGCCGCGGACTGGATTCCGTACGCCTGCTGCCCGAAGAACGTGATGTTGAGGTAGTTCTCGAGGATCTTCTTCTTACCGAGCTCTTCCTCGACCTGGATCGCGTACTTCAGCTCGCGGATCTTGCGGCCGAGGCTCTTCTGCTGTGCTTCGGCGACCTTGGTCGGGTCGTCACCCGCCTCCTCGACGAAGACGTTCTTCACGTACTGCTGAGTGAGGGTGGAGGCGCCCTGTGCGGCGACTCCCGACTGCGCGTTGCGGTTGAGCGCGCGCAGGATGCCCTTCAGGTCGATTGCGCCGTGCTCGTAGAAGCGCGCGTCCTCGACCGCGACGATCGCCTTCTGCATGTACGGCGAGACGTTCTTCAGCGGCACGACCTGGCGGTCGCGCGAGTAGACGGTCGCGATCTGACCGCCCTTGGCGTCGAGGATCGTGGTGCGCTGACTCAGGGGCGGTGTCTTGAGGTTGGCCGGGATCTCGTCGAATCCCTCGACGGTGCCCTTGGCCGCGAGGCCGAGTGCTCCGGCCGCCGGCAGCGCGATGCCGGCCAGCACGATTCCGGAGAGCACAGCGACACCGAGGAACTTTGCGGCCTGCTGGGTCCCGGTAAGACCTCCGCCCGAGCGCGTGTTTGCCATGGAGGGCAGCCTACGTTCTCATTCGCCGGACACGCGTATATGCCTTGGCCTAAGCTGCTCTCAACTGTCACAGCAGTGGGGTTTTGTATCAACCCCCATCGTGGATTCCGCTTCCCCCGAATGAGGCGGACCCATGTCCGAATCCGCCTCATGCGTCATTCGGCGCCCGTTGTGACCCAACTGACATTTCCCGATTTACCGGGCATCTCACACATGTCGCCCGCTCACTCCGTCGGGTGATCTGCCGCTTACGCATAGTCCGTTCGGACCATTCAAGATTGGGCCCGAAGGGGGTGTTGCGCTGTGCCCACCTTCCGTAACGTCCTCAACTGGCAGCGGTGAATATGCCGCTGCCGCCGTGGGGGAGCCTCGATTCGGGAGAGGACGGCGCCGGCATGGGCTGGGTAACCGACTGGAGTGCGCAGGCAGCCTGCCGCACTACCGATCCGGATGAACTGTTCGTACAAGGGGCAGCGCAGAACAGGGCCAAGGCGGTGTGCACCGGTTGTCCGGTGCGGACCGAGTGCCTGGCCGACGCACTCGACAACCGCGTCGAGTTCGGCGTGTGGGGTGGTATGACCGAGCGGGAACGCCGCGCACTGCTGCGCAGGCGTCCCACCGTCACCTCATGGCGTCGGCTGCTCGAGACCGCTCGCACCGAGTACGAGCGCAGCACGGGCATACTGCCCGTCGATGTGGAGGCCGACGAGGCTTACGAGACATACGCAGCGGTGGGCTAGCCGACCGACGGCCCGCCAGGGCGTACCGACAGCTCAGGCCGGACGACCGGTCGCGAGCCGGTCACCGATGGCCCGCAGGCCGGTGAGGTCGTGCACATCACCGGCAAGGGCGGCCACTTCGGCCACCGCCACTTCGGGGTGGAGCGAGGTGAAGCGGTCACGCGTTCGCTGTTCACGCGTGATGACTTGCATGCGTTCGGCATGCAGTCGCAGCAGGCCTGCGGTCAACTGCTCGACCGAAGGCTCGTCCGGCTCGTCGTCGGATTCGGTGGGATCCGTGGCGGGTGAGAGGCCGGCATCGGTGACCGGGTGGGGGTCGGTGACCGGGTCCGCATTGGTGACCGTGACGTCACCCACACCAGCCTTCCCGGCCTCCTGATCCACAATGCGGGTCTCGTCAAGATTTTCTGCGGCGGCAAGCGCCCGCTCGGCCGACAGCTGGGCGGCGCCGCTGCCGTGCACCCGGTTCAGCACGAGCCCGGCGAGAGGCATGTCCTCCGCGGCCAGCCGCTCCACGAAGTACGCCGCCTCCCGCAGCGCATCCGGCTCGGGCGCCGCGACCACGAGAAACGCCGTGCCGGGAGCCTGGAGCAGCCGGTAGGTGGCGTCGGCACGGGTCCGGAAGCCGCCGAACATGGTGTCCATCGCACTCACGAACGTCTGTACGTCGCGCAGCAGCTGACCCCCCAGCAGTTTGCCGAGGGTGCCGGTCATCATCGACATGCCGACATTGAGGAACTTCATCCCGGCCCGGCCGCCCACCTTGGCGGGCGCCATCAGTACCCGGATGAACTTGCCGTCCAGGAAGGATCCCAGCCGCTTCGGCGCGTCCAGGAAGTCCAGTGCGGACCGGCTCGGCGGGGTGTCCACGACGATCAGGTCCCACTCGTCGCGCGCCCTGAGCTGGCCGAGCTTCTCCATCGCCATGTACTCCTGCGTGCCCGCGAAACCGGCCGACAGGGACTGGTAGAAGGGGTTCTCCAGGATCGCGCGGGCCCGCTCGCCGTCCGCGTGCGCCTCGACGATCTCGTCGAAGGTGCGCTTCATGTCGAGCATCATCGCGTGCAGTTCGCCCTGACCCTCGCCACCGGTGCCGTCGGCGCCGTCGATGCCCTTGACACGGCGCGGCACATTGTCGAGCGAGTCGATGCCCATGGACTGGGCGAGCCGACGGGCAGGGTCGATCGTGAGGACCACGACCTTGCGGCCGCGCTCGGCCGCCCGTACGCCCAGGGCCGCCGCCGTCGTCGTCTTGCCGACTCCGCCCGCCCCACAACAGACGATGATCCGGGTACCCGGATCATCGAGCAGGGGGTCGACTTCGAGCAGGGGCGCCGCGTCCAGAGTCATGAAGTCCCTTGCCTCCGTAGTTCGGTTGCCAGCCGGTAGAGCCCCGCGAGGTCCATACCCTCGCCGACCAGCGGGAGTTCGTACGTCGGAACGTCCAGCCGGGCCAGTACGGACCGCTGCTCGCGCTCCAGCTCGACCCGCTCGGCATGTTCCCTGGCCTGTTCCAGCAACGGGTCCACGAGCCGCTCGGCGAGACCGCCACGGCGCGCCCCGCCGAGGCCCGCCTGGGAGAGCGCCTTGGCCACGTCGGTGCGCCGGTCGCCGGCCGCGGACCGCAGGGCCTCCTCGTCGAGGAGGTGCGGCCTGACCATGTTCACCACGACCCTGCCGACGGGCAGTTCGGCGGCGCGCAGTTCGGCGATGCCGTCGGCGGTCTCCTGGACCGGCATCTCCTCGAGCAGAGTGACGAGGTGAACGGCCGTCTCGGGGGACTTGAGGACCCGCATCACGGCCTGCGCCTGGTTGTGTATCGGTCCGAACTTGGCCAGGCCCGCGACCTCGTCGTTCACATTGAGGAAGCGGGTGATGCGGCCGGTCGGCGGGGCGTCCATCACCACGTAGTCGTACGCGTACGTGCCCTGCCCGTGCTTGGAATCAGGAGGAGTCTTGCGACGGACGGCCTCGCAGGCCTTCCCCGTCAGCAGCACGTCCCGGACGCCCGGCGCGATGGTCGTCGCGAAGTCGATGGCGCCGAGTTTCTTCAGCGCCCGGCCCGCACCGCCCAGTTTGTAGAACATCTGGAGGTAGTCGAGGAGCGCCCGCTCGGCGTCGATGGCCAGCGCGAACACCTCGCCGCCACCTGGTGCGACCGCGATTTTCCGTTCCTCGTACGGGAGTGCCTCCGCGCCGAAGAGCTGTGCGATGCCCTGCCTGCCCTCCACCTCCACCAGAAGTGTGCGTCTGCCCTCGGTCGCGAGGGCGAGCGCGAGTGCGGCGGCGACCGTGGTCTTTCCGGTACCGCCCTTGCCGCTGACGACCTGGAGCCTGCTCACGTCTTCGAGCCTAACCAGTCGGGCCACGGGCTACGCACGAGGCTGCCCTTCTCAGGCATTACGCTCGGCTCCATGACGAAGTGGGAATACGCGACCGTGCCGCTGCTCGTGCACGCGACCAAGCAGATTCTGGACACCTGGGGCGAGGACGGCTGGGAGCTCGTCCAGGTCGTGCCCGGGCCGAACAACCCCGAGCAGCTGGTGGCTTACCTGAAGCGGGAAAAGGCATGAGCGGGAGCGCCGGTGCTGTCGAGGCCAAGCTCTCCGAACTCGGCCTGACCCTTCCGGCGGTCGTCCCGCCGCTGGCCGCGTACCAGCCGGCGGTCCGGTCGGGCGTGTACGTCTACACGGCGGGCCAGCTCCCGATGGTGGAAGGCAAGCTTCCGGTTACCGGCAAGGTCGGCGGTGAGGTGACCCCCGAGGAGGCCAAGGACCTGGCGCGCATCTGCGCGCTGAACGCCCTGGCCGCCGTCAAGTCGGTCGCCGGCGACCTGGACCGTATCGCGCGGGTCGTGAAGGTAGTCGGATTTGTCGCCTCGGCCTCCGACTTCACCGGCCAGCCGGCCGTGATCAACGGCGCGAGCGAGCTGCTGGGCGAGGTCCTCGGCGAGAAGGGCGTGCACGCCCGGAGCGCGGTGGGCGTCGCGGTGCTGCCGCTGGACGCGCCGGTCGAGATCGAATTCCAGGTCGAGCTCGTCGAGGACTGAGCCACCCGACGGCGCGGGCTCCGGCTGGTTGCCTCTCGAACATCTCAGCGGCAGCGCATAGCATCCGGCCATGTCCAATGGTCAGTGGTACCCGCCGGAGTGGCCCGACCGGATCCGCGCCCTCGCGAACGGCGAGCTCACCGCGGTGGCCCCCAAGCGGGCCGCCACCGTCATGCTGCTGCGCGACCCCGTGGACCACGGGGACGCCGGTGGCGGGCCGGCCCTGTACATGCTGCGCAGACGCGCCTCCATGGCCTTCGCCGGAGGCGCGTACGCGTATCCCGGCGGCGGAGTGGACCCCCGCGACGACGACCACCTGGTCGGCTGGTCCGGGCCCTCGCTCGACGAGTGGGCCGTGCGGCTGGGCGCCGACACCGCCTCCGCGCAGGCCATCGTGTGCGCGGCGGTCCGGGAGACGTACGAGGAGGCGGGCGTCCTGCTCGCCGGGCCCACGGCCGGCACAGTGGTCAGCGACACCACAGGTGACGACTGGGAGGCGGACCGGGCCGCGCTTGTCGCCCGCGAGCTGTCCTTCGCGGACTTCCTGGACCGGCGGGGCCTGGTACTGCGCTCGGACCTGCTCGGCGCGTGGGCGCGCTGGATCACGCCGGAGTTCGAGCCGCGCCGCTACGACACCTGGTTCTTCGTGGCCGCCCTGCCCGAGGGACAGCGCACCCGTAACGCCTCCACCGAAGCGGACCGGGTGGTGTGGATCAGGCCCGCCGAGGCGGCCGAGGCGTACGACAGGGGCGAGCTGCTGATGATGCCGCCCACGATCTCGACGCTGCGCGAGCTCCAGCGGTACGCGACGGCCGCCGAAGCGCTGGCAGCCGCGTCCGGCCAGGACCTCACGCCCGTGCTGGCTGAGGCACGCTTGGAGGAAGGCGAGCTGGTGCTCAGCTGGCCGGGCCACGAGGAATTCACCAAGCGCCTCCCGGCTGGAGGTACCCCATGACCGACGCCACAGCCCTCCCCGGACAGCCGCGCGGCGGTGTCCTCTCCGGTCCCGCGACCCCCCGGGCCGTCAACGTGCTCGCTCCCAACGCCTCCCCGATGACCCTCGACGGCACCAATACGTGGATCGTCTCCGAGCCCGGTTCCGACCTGGCCGTGGTCATCGACCCCGGCCCGCTGGACGACGTACACCTGCAGGCGGTCATCGCCACCGCCGAGAAGGCCGGAAAGCGGATCGCCCTCACCCTCCTCACCCACGGGCATTCCGACCACGCGGAGGGCGCCGGACGTTTCGCCGAGCTGACGCGTACTCCGGTACGCGCCCTCGACCCCGCCCTGCGCCTCGGCGACGAGGGCCTGGCCGCCGGTGAGGTCGTCACGACAGGCGGTCTGGAGCTTCGCGTGGTGCCGACTCCCGGCCACACCGGCGACTCGCTCTCCTTCCATCTCCCCGCCGACCGGGCGGTGCTGACGGGCGATACGGTGCTCGGCCGCGGTACGACCTTGGTCGCCCATCCCGACGGCCGCCTCGGCGACTACCTCGACTCGCTGCGCAGGCTGCGGTCCCTGACCGTCGACGACGGGGTGCAAATGGTGCTGCCGGGTCACGGGCCGGTGCTCGACGACGCCCAGGGGGCGATCGAGTTCTACCTGGCCCACCGAGCCCACCGGCTGGCGCAGGTCGAGACGGCGGTGGAGAACGGATACTCGGCGCCGGCGGCCGTGGTGGCCCGCGTATACGCGGACGTGGACCGCTCGCTGTGGCCGGCGGCCGAGCTTTCGGTGCGCGCGCAGCTCGAGTACCTGGAGGATCACGGGCTGATCTAGGGGCTGAACGCCCCGGCCCCCAGCTTGGCGGCGGCCGCCCGGTCGCCGTCCGTCGGCTCGTCGTACCGCGCGAGGAGCACGTCGAGGTCCGAGCGCCCGGGACGGGCATCGCCGCGCGGCACCGAGCCGTACAGGTACGCGCTGTGCAGCCGGCGTCCGAAGACCCGGGGCAACCGCTCCCGTACGGCGGCGACGACGGCCAGGAAATCCGGCTGCACGTGCCCGAGGGACCCCTCTCGCTCGATGCAGCCCCTACTGTCCTGCCCGGTCCCGTTCATGTCGCCAACCGTGCCCGCCCGTACCCCCGGGCACCCTGCTGACACGGAGTCCTCGAGGGTGCCCTACGCTCCGGTCGCAATCTTTCGACGTTCCTGGGGGGAACCGCTGTGTTCGTGCTGTCCATCCTGCTCGTCATCGCCGCGGTGGTGCTGTACTTCGTCGCCCGTGCGCGCGACACCAAGGGACTGAAGGCCGGCGCCTGGGCGACCGGCGTGGCCGGCCTGTTCGCCGCCATGGCCAGCTGTCTGTACGTGGTGAGTGCCTACGAGGTCGGCGTTCCGGTGGCGTTCGGCAAGGTCGGTGCGCCCATGACGTCGGGCATGCACCTCAAGTCGCCGTTCGCCAACGTCACCTCGTTCTCCACCCGCCCGGTGGACCTCAACCTCTCCGACAAGGACGTGATCGAGGTGCGCTCCTCGCAGGGCGGCGTGATGTACGCGGAGGTGACCGTGAAGTGGGCGGTGACCCCGTCCAAGGCCGTGGAGCTGTACCGGCTCGCCGGCAGCGAGTCCGCCATCCAGCAGCGGCTCGTCTACCCCGACAGCCGGGAGATCGTCCGCAACGTGTTCGCTCGGCACACCAGCGAGCAGGGCTACGCCAGCGCCCGGGAGAAGATCAACACCGAGATCGCCGAGCTGATCAAGGAGCGCCTGGCGCCGCGCGGGATAGCCGTCACCACCGTGAACCTGCGCAATGTGAAGCCCTCCGACCAGCTGCAGAGCCAGATCGACCGCAAGATCCAGCAGCAGCAGGCGACCGAGCGTGCGACGGAGGCCTCCCGTACGGCCAAGGCAGAGGCGGAGCGCCGCCGGATCGAGGCCGAGGGCATCGCCAAGGCCAACAAGATCCTCAATGAGTCATTGAGCGACAAGGTGCTGCTCAACCAGTGCATCGAGGCGTACAAGGAAGCCGCGCAGAAGAACCCGGTGTACGCCGTGCCCTGCGGGTCGGGCGACGGCACGCCGGTGATCGTGGACGGCACCAAGCGCTGAGGCACCGGGCACACGCGAAGGGGCGCCCCGCCGGCTGCGGGGCGCCCCTTCGTATGCCTTCGTCTGTACCAGCGGTGTGCTGCGCGGCGGTGCCGTCAGCGCGAGCGCTTCGCGAGGCGCTCCACGTCGAGCAGGATCACCGCGCGCGCCTCCAGGCGAAGCCAGCCGCGGCCGGCGAAGTCGGCGAGGGCCTTGTTGACCGTCTCGCGGGAGGCGCCGACCAGCTGCGCCAGCTCCTCCTGCGTGAGGTCGTGCACCACGTGGATGCCCTCCTCCGACTGCACGCCGAAGCGGCGCGAGAGGTCGAGGAGCGCTCGGGCCACGCGGCCGGGCACGTCGGAGAAGACCAGGTCGGACATCTGGTCGTTGGTCTTGCGCAGCCGGCGGGCGACCGCGCGCAGCAGAGCCGTGGCCACCTCGGGGCGGACGTTCAGCCAGGGCTGGAGGTCGCCATGGCCGAGGCCGAGCAGCTTGACCTCGGTCAGCGCGGTGGCGGTGGCGGTACGCGGGCCCGGGTCGAACAGCGACAGCTCGCCGATGAGTTCGCCGGGGCCCAGGACGGCCAGCATGTTCTCGCGGCCGTCGGGGGAAGTGCGGTGCAGCTTCACCTTGCCCTCTGTGACGACATACAGCCGGTCACCGGGGTCGCCCTCGTGGAACAGGGCGTCGCCGCGTGCGAGGGTCACCTCGCTCATCGAGGCGCGGAGCTCCGCGGCCTGCTCGTCATCGAGCGCCGCGAAGAGCGGGGCGCGCCGCAGAACGTCGTCCACGAGTTCTCTCCTATGTCGACCTGCTCAGGGGACCGTGGTCCCCATTTTGCCGGACGGTTCAAACAGTGCGATCAATCACAAGTTTGCCGGACGCGTGTGGCGTGCTGTGCGGCAGGGGGCCAATTGGAGGGCCGTTCCGCCGGGGCCGGGGCGAATGTCAGTCCCTGCCTTTAGGCTGGCCGGGTGTCCAATACGCCGGTGAGAGCACAGGCCAAAGGGGCCGCGCGAGTGAACGCAGCCCACGATTCCGCTGTGGGCGAACGTAAGTCCGCGAAGAAGAGAGCGCCCATCGAAAAGGCGACAAAGCAGTCAAAACCATCTAAGTCGGAATCCAGACTAGCCATGGTCCGCCGTGCGCGCAGGATCAACCGGGAGCTGGCCGACGTCTATCCGTACGCCCATCCGGAGCTCGACTTCCGGAATCCCTTCGAGCTCCTGGTCGCGACGGTTCTGTCCGCCCAGACCACCGACCTCCGGGTCAACCAGACCACCCCCGCCCTCTTCGCCGCCTATCCGACGCCGGAGGACATGGCGGCCGCGGTCCCGGAGGAGCTCGAGGAGCTCATCCGCCCGACCGGTTTCTTCCGGGCCAAGGCCAAGTCGCTCATCGGCTTGTCGACGGCCTTGCGGGACAATTTCGGAGGCAATGTGCCGGGCCGCATCGAGGACCTGGTCACCCTGCCGGGCGTGGGCCGGAAGACGGCGTTCGTCGTCCTCGGCAATGCCTTCGGCGTCCCCGGGATCACGGTCGACACCCACTTCGCGCGGCTGGCGCGCCGCTGGAAGTGGACCGATCAGGAAGACCCGGTGAAGATCGAGGCGGAGATCGCCGAGATCTTCCCCAGGAGCGACTGGACGATGCTTTCGCATCGCGTGATCTTCCACGGCCGCCGGATCTGCCACTCCCGCAAGCCGGCGTGCGGCGCCTGCCCGATCGCGCCGCTCTGCCCGGCGTACGGCGAGGGCGAGACGGATCCGGAGAAGGCGAAGAAACTTCTTAAGTACGAGAAGGGCGGCTACGCGGGCCAGCGGCTGAGCCCGCCGGAGGAGTACCTGGCAGCAGGCGGCATCCCCGCCCCGCCGGCGTCGCCGTCGGAGGCGGGCGCTTGAAGGGCGACGCATGGAGGGTGACGGCCCGAGCGGAACGATCTGCCGGACGCCAGGCGTTGTGACGAACGACGGGGGTGCCTATGACACGCGCTAGCGAGACATACGACGGCGAGATCGCCGTGACGAGCCGGGGTCTGCCCGAGTGGCTGACTCCGGTGGCGCGTGCCGCGGAGAACGTGCAGCCCCAGCAGCTCAGCCGCTTTCTTCCTCCGGAGAGCGGCGTGGGCCGGCAGTCCGCAGTGCTGATCCTCTTCGGAGAAGGCGAGTCGGGTCCCGAGATGCTGCTGATGGAGCGTGCGAGCAGCCTTCGCTCGCATGCGGGCCAGCCTTCCTTCCCCGGTGGCGCGCTGGATCCGGAAGACGGTGATCCGCAGACTACCGGGCCGCTGCGGGCGGCCCTGCGCGAGGCGCGGGAGGAGACGGGGCTGGACCCGGCAGGGGTCCAGCTCTTCGGCGTGCTGCCCCGCCTCTACATCCCCGTGAGCGGCTTCGTCGTGACCCCGGTCCTCGGCTGGTGGCGTGAGCCGACCCCGGTCGGCGTGGTCGATCCGGCGGAGACGGCCAGGGTTTTCACGGTGCCCGTGGCGGATCTCACGGACCCGGACAACCGCGTGACGTGTGTGCATCCGCGGGGCCACCAAGGCCCGGCATTTCTAGTCGAATCGGCTTTGGTGTGGGGGTTCACCGCCGGGCTGATCGACCGGATCCTGTACTTCGCCGGATGGGAGCGCCCGTGGGACCGTGCCAAGCAGGTCCCGCTCGACTGGCGCGCATGAGACGGTGGCCCACGTGAACGTGCTGGACATTCTGTTGCTGGTTGCCGCCGTGTGGTTCGCGATCGTGGGCTACCGCCAGGGCTTCGTCGTGGGCATCCTGTCCGTGATCGGCTTCCTGGGCGGTGGACTCGTCGCCGTCTACCTGCTGCCTCTGGTCTGGGATCAGCTGACCGGCGAGGCCGAGGTGTCGACCACCGCCGCGGTTGTCGCGATCGTCATCGTCATCGTGTGTGCCTCGGTCGGGCAGGCGTTCACCACCCATATCGGCAGCAGACTGAGACGGCAGATCACCTGGTCGCCGGCGCGCGCCCTGGACGCCACAGGCGGCGCGCTGGTGAACGTCGTGGCGATGCTGCTGGTGGCCTGGCTGATCGGCTCCGCCCTCGCGGGCACGTCGCTGCCGACACTGGGCAAGGAGGTCCGTAACTCCAAGGTGCTGCAGGGCGTCTCACAGGTGATGCCCGAGCAGGCCGACACCTGGTTCACGGACTTCAGCTCGGTCCTCGCGCAGAACGGCTTCCCGCAGGTCTTCAGCCCCTTCTCCAACGAGCCCATCACGGAGGTCCAGGCACCGGACCCGGCGCTGGCCAACAGCCCGGTCGCGGCGCGTGCGAAGCAGTCCATCGTCAAGGTGGTCGGTACGGCGACGAGCTGCAGCAAGGTCCTGGAAGGGACCGGCTTCGTCTTCGCCGACCGCAGGGTGATGACGAACGCCCACGTGGTCGGCGGCGTCGACGAGCCGACCGTCCAGATCGGCGGCGAGGGCAAGCTGTACGACGCGAAGGTCGTGCTCTACGACTGGCAGCGCGACATCGCCGTCCTGGATGTGCCGACGCTGGATGCGCCCCCGCTGCGGTTCTCCGAGGCCGATGCGCGCAGCGGAGACAGCGCGATCGTCGCCGGCTTCCCTGAGAACGGCTCGTACGACGTCCGCGCCGCGCGCGTCCGCGGCCGTATCAACGCCAACGGTCCGGACATCTACCACCGCGGCACCGTGCAGCGTGACGTCTATTCGCTGTTCGCGACGGTCCGCCAGGGCAACTCCGGCGGCCCGCTGCTCACGCCCGACGGCAAGGTGTACGGCGTCGTGTTCGCGAAGTCGCTGGACGACCCCAACACCGGATACGCACTGACTGTCGACGAGGTCCGCGAGGACATCCAGCTCGGCCTCGCGGCGAACCAGCAGGTCGACAGCCAGGGCTGCGCGCTCTGACGCGGCGCTGTGGTTTTCAGCCGCGAGGATGACGCAGGCGCGCCGATACCCAGCGGGCCCGGCGTCGGAGAATGCGCGGAATACCGAGCCGGGGATCATGGCCCTGATCTTGCGGGCCGCCCCTCTCGTGGGTGCTCAGCGAAGTCGCCGAGCGGCGGTTGCGTGATGCGTCACCGTAGTCGTGCGTCCAGCCCATACCCCGACGTCTGCCCGTGCCCCAAGGTCGGTAACCGCCTTGGAGACGGCCAATTGGCCTATGCGGGAGGCATTTGGCTGTTCGTCAGACAACTGTTCCCCGGTTGGCTGAACTCAGCGGTCCGGTTCGGGGTCCTTGAGCCAGTTGACGAGTTCGGTGGAGAACGCCACGGGATCTTCCTCGTGGGGGAAGTGCCCCAGGCCGTCGAACAATCGCCACCGGTACGGCGCTTCCACGTATTCCCCGGACCCGGCCGCGCTGCGCGTGCGCATCACCGGGTCGAGCGAGCCGTGCAAGTGCAGCGTCGGGACGCGCAGCGGCCGCTTCATCCGTCGGTTGAACTGGATGCCGTCGGGCCGTGCCATCGAACGCACCATCCAGCGGTACGGCTCGATCGAGCAGTGCGCCGTCGAAGGGATGCACATCGCGCGTCGGTAGACCTCCACGGCTTCCTCGTCCGGCAGCCGCGGCCCGGACCAGTCGCGGATCAGGTCGCCCACCAGGGCCCCGTCATCGGCGACGAGCCGGCGCTCCGGGAGCCATGGCCGCTGGAAACCCCAGATGTACGACCCGGCCGCGGTCTGCTTGAAGTCGGAGAGCATCGCGGACCGCCAGCGGCGCGGATGCGGCATGGACGAGACCACCAGCCGGCGCACCAGCTTGGGCCGCATCACGGCCGCGGTCCACGCGAGGTAGCCGCCCAGGTCGTGTCCTACCAGTGCCGCGTCCGGTTCGCCGAGGGAGCGGACGACACCGGTGATGTCCAGGGCGAGGTTCGCCGGGTCGTAACCCCGGGGCGTACGGTCGCTGCCGCCGACCCCGCGCAGGTCCATCGCCACCGCCCGGAAACCGGCGTCGGCGAGCGCGGTCAGCTGGTGCCGCCACGACCACCAGAACTGGGGGAAGCCGTGCAGCAGCAGCACCAGTGGCCCGTCACCCAGCTCGGCGATATGGAAGCGCGCACCGTTGGCCGCGACGTCACGGTGGGTCCAGGGACCGTCGAGACGCACGACAGAGGAAGGTGTACCGGAGCCGGAATCAGGGGCCGTCATGAAGATGAGCGTGCCACAGCTACCGGCCGGTCACTTACCGGGCGGCCGGTGACGGGACGGGGATGCGGTTTGACGGTCCCCAGCACGGCGGCGGTCTGCTTGGCCGAGGCGATGGACTTCTCCGGCGGCTTGACCTTCTTGAACTTGGTCATGGCGAACAGCGCGGCCAGCCCGGCGATCAGCAGAAACGCTACGCCGACGATCAGGAAGCACCACGCGAGGCCGAGTCCCAGGTTGTGGATGCCGTACGCGGCGGCGAAGCTCAGTACGGGCAGGGAGAAGAGGGCGAGCACTCCCGCGACACCGATGGCGGTGCCCCCGATACCCGCCCGCTTGACATCCTGCCGCAGTTCGGCCTTGGCCAGTGCGATCTCGTCGTGCACCAGGGCGGACATCTCGGCGGTGGCCGAGGCGACCAGCTGGCCGAGACTGCGCTCGGCCCCTTGGTCCGCTGCACTCATCAGCTCTCTCCTCCTGTTGGCTACGGATCTGATGTCGAATCATGCCGGACTGTCGTCTTCCCTGCCCGCTCCTGCTGTCACTTCCGCCATCCGGCGGTGCTCGGCGGCCTTCTCCTCGTAGATCGCCGCCATCCGCAGGTGGTACTCGGGCTTGTCCATCTCGTAGATGTCGGGGATGCCGTCCTGGTCGTCGTCGCGCTCCTCCTCCGCGGTTAGCGCGCGGTACTTGCGGTCGCGCAGTTTGAGGAGGACTCCGGCGATCACGGCGGCGATGAGCGAGCCCATCAGCACGGCGGCCTTCACCTCGTCGGCGAGCCCCGGGTCCTCGGCGAAGGCAAGTTCACCGATCAGAAGGGAGACGGTGAAGCCGATTCCGGCGAGGGAGGCGACGGCGAGCACATCGGGCCAGGCGAGGTCCTCGTTGAGCTCCGCCCGGGTGAAGCGGGCGGCCATCCAGGTACCGCCGAAGATGCCTATCGTCTTGCCCGCGACCAGCCCGAGGACGACCCCGAGGGTCTCGGGGCGGCTGAACACATCGGTCAGGGCGCTGCCGGAGACGGACACGCCGGCGGAGAACAGCGCGAACAGCGGTACGGCGAGGCCGGCCGACATGGGACGCACCAGGTGCTCGATGTGCTCGCCGGGGGACTGCGCCTCGCCCTCACGCCTGGTGCACCGCAGCATCAGGCCCATGGCGACACCCGCGATGGTGGCATGGACCCCGCTGTTGTACATCAGGCCCCAGATGACGAGGGCGAGAGGGACGTAGAGGTACCAGCCGCGTACGCCCCAGCGCAGCAGAAGCCAGAAGACCGCAAGCCCCACCAGGGCACCGCCCAGCGCCACGAAGTCGATCTCCTCGGTGAAGAAGACCGCGATGATCAGGATCGCGAAGAGGTCGTCGACCACGGCGAGAGTGAGCAGGAAAGCGCGGAGCGCGGACGGCAGTGAGGTACCGATGACCGCCAGCACGGCGAGCGCGAAGGCGATGTCGGTGGCGGTCGGGACCGCCCAGCCGTCCAGCGAGCCGCCGCCGAGCGCGTTGACCATGACGTACACGCAGGCCGGCGCGGCCATGCCGCAGATCGCGGCGATCACGGGGAGGGCGGCGGCCTTGGGGTCGCGCAGTTCGCCCGCGACCAGCTCACGCTTGAGCTCGATGCCGGCGACGAAGAAGAAGACGGCGAGCAGGCCGTCGGCCGCCCAGTGCTGGATGGAGAGGTCGAGGCCGAGGGAGGCGGGGCCTATGTGGAAGTCGAGCGTGCTCTCGTAGCCGGCCTGCAAGGGGGTGTTCGCCCAGATGATTGCTGCGATCGCGGCCATGAGGAGGAGTACGCCGCCGACGGTCTCGGTGCGCAGCGCGTCCGCTACGAACCTTCGCTCGGGGAGGGAGAGCCGACCGAGAAACTTACGGGGTGTTGGGGTGGGCGCGGCCACTTGGGAAGACCTCCGGTCGGTCCGGCAGATTGCATGGCGAAGCAGTTGCCGACCAGACTTCCCGGCGCTCCCGGACGAGCTCCTTGTCGCGATATTGACGCGGTGTCCACTTTACCCGGGGCACGCAAGGGCGCAGCTGGTGATCATCACTTTAAGCGCAAAGAGGGCATCCGGCGCGCTGCGCCGAATGCCCTCCGGGGTGGTTCTGATCAGTCGTCCGAGGCCGCGCTCGGCAGCTTGTCCTGGATGAGGGCCATGACCGAGGAGTCGGTGAGCGTGGTGACGTCTCCCAGTTCCCGGTTCTCCGCGACGTCGCGCAGAAGCCGGCGCATGATCTTGCCGGAACGGGTCTTCGGCAGTTCGGCCACCGGCAGGATCCGCTTCGGCTTGGCGATCGGGCCGAGCGTCGTACTGACATGACTGCGCAGGTCGTGGACGAGGTTCTCGTCCTCGGACGCTGTGCCGCGCAGGATGACGAAGGCGACGATGGCCTGACCGGTCGTCTCGTCCGCGGCTCCCACGACCGCCGCCTCGGCCACCTTGGGGTGCGAGACGAGCGCCGACTCGACCTCGGTCGTCGAGATGTTGTGGCCGGACACCAGCATCACGTCGTCGACCCGGCCGAGCAGCCAGATGTCGCCGTCCTCGTCCTTCTTGGCGCCGTCGCCCGCGAAGTACTTGCCCTGGAAGCGCGACCAGTAGGTGTCGATGAAGCGCTGGTCGTCGCCCCAGATGGTGCGGAGCATCGCCGGCCACGGCTCGGTGAGGACGAGGTAGCCGCCGCCACCGTGCGGGACCTCGTTCGCCTCGTCGTCCACGACGGTGGCCGCGATGCCGGGCAGTGCACGCTGGGCCGAGCCGGGCTTGGTCTCGGTGACGCCCGGCAGCGGCGAGATCATCATCGCGCCGGTCTCGGTCTGCCACCAGGTGTCGACGATCGGGGTCTTGCCGGCGCCGATCTGCTCGCGGTACCAGATCCAGGCCTCGGGGTTGATCGGCTCACCGACCGAGCCGAGCACGCGCAGCGAGGACAGGTCGAACTTGGCGGGGATGTCGTCTCCCCACTTCATGAACGTACGGATCGCGGTCGGCGCGGTGTAGAGGATCGTGACGCCGTACTTCTGGATGATCTCCCAGAAACGGCCCTGGTGCGGAGTGTCCGGCGTGCCCTCGTAGATGACCTGGGTCGCGCCGTTGGCCAGCGGGCCGTACACGATGTACGAGTGGCCGGTCACCCAGCCGATGTCCGCGGTGCACCAGTAGACGTCGGATTCGGGCTTGAGGTCGAAGACCGCGTGGTGCGTGTACGACGTCTGGGTGAGGTAGCCGCCAGAGGTGTGCAGGATGCCCTTCGGCCTGCCCGTCGTACCGGAGGTGTAGAGGATGAAGAGCGGGTGCTCCGCCTCGAACGCCGCGGGGGTGTGCTCGGTCGACTGCTGCCCGACGAACTCGTCCCACCAGATGTCCCGGCCCTCGGTGAACGAGGTGTCCTGACCTGTGCGCCGGACCACCAGGACGTTCTTGACCTGCGGGCACTTGGTGACGGCCTCGTCGATGGCCGGCTTGAGCGCGGTGGGCTTGCCGCGCCGGTAGCCGCCGTCCGCGGTGATGACCAGCTTGGCGTCGGCGTCCTGGATGCGGGAGGCCACGGCATCGGCCGAGAACCCGCCGAAGACCACCGAGTGCGCGGCGCCCACGCGGGCGCAGGCCAGCATCGCGATGACGGCCTCGGGGATCATCGGCAGGTAGACCGCGACGCGGTCGCCCGCCTGGACGCCCAGCTCGGTCAGGGCATTGGCCGCCTTGGAGACCTCGTCCTTGAGTTCGGCGTAGGTGATGGCCCGGCTGTCGCCGGGCTCGCCCTCGAAGTGGATGGCCACGCGGTCGCCGTTGCCCGCCTCGACATGGCGGTCGACGCAGTTGTACGCGACATTGAGCTTGCCGTCGGCGAACCACTTCGCGAAGGGCGGGTTCGACCAGTCCAGGGTCTCGGTCGGCTCGGTGGCCCAGGTCAGCCGCCGGGCCTGTTCGGCCCAGAAGCCCAGCCTGTCCGCCTCGGCCTGTTCGTATGCCGCCGCCGTGACGTTGGCATGGGCGGCCAGTTCGGAGGGCGGCGCGAACCGCCGCTCCTCCTTGAGCAGGTTGGCCAGGCTTTCGTTGCTCACGACATCTCCCTTTCCCAGGGTGTCCGTTGTGTCCCGGGTCATAGCTCATCAGTCCGATGCCCGACTGACAAGGGTCTACCGAAAATTGGTTTAGACCTGTGTCCCATCGGGTGACTGCCGACGACTGTTCCACGGCGTGCGGCCTCTCCTCGCCGGGCGGGACGAGGAGAGGCCATTCGGTCTCACGGACGGCGCGGGAGAGCGGTTCAGGCAGTTCAGGCGGGTGTTACCGCGAGCGCCGCAGGCGCGACACTGTTGAACACTGCCTCTCCGTCGGCGAGCAGGTAGGCCTGGGCCTCGCCGACATGGAAGTACATGCCGTGCAGCTCGAGCGTGCCCTCCGCGAGACGTCGTGCCACGGATTCGTGGGCCCGCAGATGCTCCAACTGCTGCACCACATTGGTCAGGCACAGCTGCTCCACCGCATCGGCCGCGGCGCGGCCGGAGATCCGCGCCCAGGAGCCATGCCGGCTCGCCATCCGGTCCAGACTGGGCAGCCCGTGCCGCAGCCAGCGGGACAACGGGGTCTCGGGCATGCCGGGTGGGGCGTTCAGCAGGGCCTGCATGGCCCCGCAGCCGGAGTGTCCGCAGACGGTGATGCTGCTCACCTTCAGCACGTCCACCGCGTACTCGATGGCCGCCGCGACCGAGTCGTCCGTCGACTCGGCGCCCGGCAGCGGCACCAGGTTGCCCACATTGCGGACGGTGAACAGATCGCCCGGTCCGCTGGAGGTGATCATGCTGGTCACCAGCCGGGAGTCGGCGCAGGTGAGGAAAAGCTGCGAGGGACGCTGCCCCTCGCGCGCCAGCCGGGCGAGCTCATTCCGGACCAGGGGGGCGGTGTCGCGCTGGAACGCGCTGATACCGCTGACCAGTTGTCCGCCCTGCTTGGGGGACGCGGGGCGGGAAGCGGGATTGGCCGAGGTGGCGGCCTGGCCGGTCGGGGCCACGGTCTTGTGGTCGCAGTGGTTGCGCCAGGGCGTCCAGGGCCGGCAGCAGGTGTGGGCGTCCTGCCCCGGCTCGGCGATCCGGGTACCTGCCCGGCCGGTGACCTCCACCGCGCCGCCCTGCGCGATATGCGCGTCCTGCCACCCCTGCAGCGTCTCGTACGCCGCGTGGTCCATGAACGACCCGTCCAGCTCGACGATCGCGTCGGCACCCTGGGGGACCAGGTTCAGTGCCCGGCTCAGTCGGGGGACGGCCAGGAAGGTCAGCTGCCCCCGGGCGCGGATCCGGTGGACCCCGTCCCGTACTTCGGAGGTGATGCGGGTCCTTGCCAGCCGGTGCAGAGCGACCGCCACGGCCACCGCGATCCCGACGGCAACCCCCTCCAGCACTCCGGCCAGCACGACGGCGACCCCGGTGGCCGCGTACACCAGCACTTCGCGGTGGCGGGTAACACTGCGCATGTGCGTGATGTTGACCATCTGCACGCCGACGACCATCACCAGCGCGGCCAGCGCTGCCAGCGGAATCAGATCCAGTACGGGTACGAGCAGCCCGGCCGCGAGCAGCACCCACACTCCGTGCAGCATGGTCGATCTGCGGCTGATCGCACCGGCGCTGACGTTTGCCACGCTGCGCACCGCGACCCCGGTGATCGGAAGTCCGCCCAGTGCGCCGGAGACAATGTTCGCGGCGCCCTGGCCGCGCAGTTCTCGGTCGAGGTCAATGCGTGGGGGCCTGGCGGCGGGGGAAACGGGGGTGCCCGTGACAGAGGACACGGGCGCTTGACGAGCGGCCACCAGTTTGTCCGTGGCCACCGCGGACAGCAGCGATTCGACGCTCCCGACCAGGGTGATGGTGAGGACGGCGGCGAGAATTCCGAGAACCGCTCCCTGAGGCATCTCGGGGAGGGCGTGGCTGCGCCAGGACGGCAGGTCCACCCGGGGCAGACTCAGCCCGGCCAGTGCGGCGACGGCGGTCGCCGTGCCCACAGCCGCGAGAGCGGCCGGTACCTTGCGCAGACATCGTCCGGTACGGCCGGGAATGCGCGGCCAGGACAACAGGACGACGACGGTGAGCGCGCTCACCCCCAGCGCCACCGGATGCAGATGGGTCAACTGGGCGGGCAGTCCCAGGAGGTTGTCCACGGCGGAGCTCTGCGGGGTGCCGCCGAGGACGATGTGCAGTTGAGCGAGGGCGATGGTGACGCCGATGCCCGCCAGCATCCCGTGCACGATCGCCGGGCTGACCATCAGTGCGGAGCGGGCGGTCCGCAGGAGAGCCAGGCCGAGTTGCGCGACTCCGGCGAGCACGGTGATGGCGCAGGTGGTGCGCCAGCCGTACCGCTGGATCAACTCGGCCGTCACTACGGTGAGTCCGGCCGCCGGCCCGCTGACCTGCAGCGGGGCGCCGCCCAGCCGCCCGGCGACGAGCCCGCCGACGGCGGCCGCCACCAGGCCCGCCTGGAGCGGCGCGCCGGTTGCGAGCGCGATGCCCAGGGACAGTGGCAGTGCGATCAGGAAGACGGCGATCGAGGCGGACAGATCGGCGCCCGGGTCGGGCCCCAGCAAGCCGAAGCGTCGGCCCCCCCCGGGCGGAGGGGCGTGTGGCCGTCGGCTGGGGGTTGTGTGTGAAGAGCGGTCGGTGCGGGTGGGGACGCAGGCAGACATGGTTTCCCGTCTCCTCCGGGGCAGCGCGGTCGCGGAACGTGGGGGTCGCGGCCGTGGGTCACGGCTGTGCAGCGGCGGGATTCTCAACTCTCGGTAAATGAATCGTAATGCAGGGTAAAGGAAACGGGAGGATATTTCGGGCAAATGGCTTAAGCATTCATCCCCAAGAGTGAATAAGCATTTAATACGGCTTGTCATGCCTTTTCTCGGACCGTGTCGTGCGACGTTGAGCGGCGCGCCGTGTCAGCGGCGGCACTCGACGTTGAGGGAACCCGGGAAGAGGTGGGCGGATGATGGCCGCCACTAAAAAAATCGCCGGCGGCATCGTCGTCGCGGCGCTGGCAGTGGGGATCGCAGGCTGCACGGGCGGTGAGCCCGCCACGGAGGGCCCACGGGGCCCGCAGAAGAGGGCCCCCGCCCCCGCCCCCGCTCCCGCCGCACCCAGGGAGGTGGTGGGGCTGATCGGCGACGGCTCGACCGCGTTCACGGGCCGCCAGCCGAACGTTCCCGAACCACAGAAGCTGTATCCCGGCGAGAAGCCCCCGCAGTTCGTGGTGTTCTCGTGGGACGGCGCCGGGGAGGACAGTCAGAAGCTGTTCTCGCACTTTCGCAAGGTGGGCAGAAAATACGACGCGCAGATGACGTACTTCCTCAGTGGGGTCTATCTGCTACCTGAGGAGAAACGTCACTTCTACAACCCGCCCCAACACGCGCCCGGCCGCTCCGACATCGGCTTCGGCGACCTCAAGGGCATTAAGGAGACCGTGCGGCATCTGCGCGGCGCGTGGCAGGAAGGCAACGAGGTCGGCACTCACTTCAACGGCCACTTCTGTGGGCCGGACGGGGGAGTCGGAACCTGGTCGGTCGAGGAGTGGAAGAGCGAGATCGCGCAGGCCAAGTCCTTCGTGAAGAACTGGAAGACCAACGCCGGCCTGCCGTACGAGAAGGCTCTGCCTTTCGACTACGACAAGGAGCTCATCGGAGCCCGCACGCCTTGCCTCGAAGGCCAGCGCAACTTCATGCGGGCAGCACGGGAGCTGGGCTTCCGGTACGACTCCAGCGGCATCAGCAAACAGATCTGGCCGCAGAAGGCGGAGGGCCTCTGGGACCTGCCGCTCCAACTCGTCCCCATGCCCGGACGGGGCTTCGAGACGCTTTCCATGGACTACAACTTCATGGTCAACCAGTCCGGCCAGACCTCCCAGGGCGCCCCCTCGATGCACAAGTACTGGGGCAACCAGATGCGTGACGGGCTGCTGCAGGCCTTTCACCGCGCGTACCGGGGGAATCGCGCCCCGTTGATCATCGGAAACCACTTCGAGTCCTGGAACGGCGGCACGTACATGCGTGCCATCGAGGAGACCATCAAGACGGTCTGCCCCCAGCGGGACGTGCGCTGTGTGTCCTTCCGCCAGCTGGTCGACTGGCTGGACGCGCAGGATCCGCAACTGATCAAGCGAATGCGCACGCTCGGCGTCGGTAAGGCGCCGAAGGAGGGCTGGGCGGCCTTCCTGGCCGCCCAGCCGGCTTCCCCGGCGGCTCCCCGTGCCCCGGCGGGCGCAGCCTCCGCACCGCCCGCCGACCCACGGGCCGGTCAGCGATAACGGCTGTTCGCACGACGAGCGCCCGTGCCTCAGCTGGGCTGGGGGACCGGCGCGTGCTCGCCGAGCACGAAGGCGGGGTCGACCTGGGCTGCCAGGTCGGCCCCCGTCTTCGCGTTGCCCCAGCTCTCCGCGTTCTTCAGGTGGAAGTGCACCATCTGGCGTGTGTAGCGCTCCCAGTCGCGGCGTTCGTACGAATCCTCGGCCGCGTCCTGGAGGGCCTGCAGCGCAAGCCGGTTGGTGGCCTCCAGCAGCTCGAAGCGTGGTGGGCGGCCTTTCTCCATCGAGCGCACCCAGTCGGAATGCCCGACGGCGACGAGCAGGTCGTCCCCCACCTCCGTGCGCAGGAACTCGAAGTCGTCCTCGCCCTGCACCTTGTTGCCGACCACCTTGAGGGAGATGCCGAAGTCCCGCGCGTACTCCCTGTACTGGCGGTACACCGATACGCCCTTGCGGGTCGGCTCGGCGACCAGGAAGGTCATGTCGAACCGGGTGAACATGCCGGAGGCGAAGGAGTCGGAGCCCGCGGTCATGTCGACGACGACGAATTCGTCGGGGCCGTCGACGAGGTGGTTCAGGAACAGTTCGACCGCGCCGACCTTGGAGTGGTAGCACGCCACGCCCAGGTCGGATTCGGCGAAGGGACCCGTGGCCATCAGCCGGATCACTCCGTCGTCAAGCTGTACAGGGCGCGCGCACGCGTCGTACACCGGGTTGTCCTCGCGGACCTTCAGCAGGCGTGACCCGGTGCCGGGGGGAGTCGTCTTGATCATCGTCTCGGCGGAGGCGATGCGTGGGTTCGAACCTCGCAGGTACTCCTTGATCAGGGGAAGGTGCGCGCCCATGGCGGGCAGCGCGAGGGCCTCCTCCTCGTCGAGGCCGAGGGCGGCCCCCAGGTGCTGGTTGATGTCGGCGTCCACCGCGACGACGGGGGCCTCATTGGCGGCAAGGTGGCGGATGAAGAGCGAGGACAGCGTGGTCTTGCCGCTGCCGCCCTTCCCTACGAAAGCGATCTTCATGTTCACCAAGGGTAATCGCATGATCGCTGCCTGTTGTCGAGTGGAGTGAAGAAGACCACTCCAACGTGGGGTGCGCGGGATGGGTGCGTAGGCTCCTTACCTATGAGTACGTCAGCCGATCCGCTCGCCGCGCTGGGCTCGCTTCCCGGCGTCGCCGACTCCGTGGACTCCGTACGCAAGGCCGTTGACCGGGTCTACGGTCACCGCGTCATGCGCCGCCGCAGTACCGAGGTCACCTCAGAGGCCGCGCTGCGCGGTGCTCGCGGCAGTGCGGCGCTTTCCGGCGCCGACTGGGCGCTCGAAGAGGTGCGCCGCCGCACCGACTTCAGCAATGACGCCGAGGCGCTGACCGTCGGCGCGGCCCTGCGGCTGACCGCGGAGGCCGGCCAACTGCTCAGCATCTGGCGGCAGTCGCCGCTGCGCGTGCTGGCACGGCTGCATCTGGTGGCGGCGGGCGGTGCCGCGCCTGACGACTCGGTGGGCCGCCCGCGGTTCGCAGGGGAAGCCGTCGACGAACCGCTTCTCGAGCTGCCGCTGCCCGGCGCGGACGAGGTGGCGGGCCGGCTCGAGGGTCTGTCGCAGCTGATCATCGCGGGCGGATCGGCCCCGGCGCTGGTCACGGCCGCGGTCGTGCACGGTGAACTGCTTGCGCTGCGCCCGTTCGGCTCGTACAACGGCCTGGTCGCGCGGGCCGCCGAGCGCATTGTGCTGGTCGGCAGCGGTCTCGACCCCAAGTCGATCTGCCCGGCCGAGGTGGGCCATGCCGAGCTGGGCCGCGCTGCCTATGTCGCGGCGCTCGACAGCTATGTCTCCGGGACGCCCGAAGGCATGGCGGCCTGGGTCGCGCACTGCGGGCACGCGGTGGAGCTGGGAGTCAGGGAGTCGACGGCGGTCTGCGAGGCGCTGCAGCGCGGCGCTGCCTAGCGGCAGAGGGATGCCAGGTCGGGAACAGGGTTGCGGCGACACCGTGAAGCTTATGGTGTCGCCGCTGGCATGTCCGTCCAGTTACCAAGCGTCCTCGATATATGCCCATCAGGTCGGGATCTTCTGCCCGTCACCTGGTGCGGCTGGCCCGTAATCGACGGGTCGACGTCGCGTGGGTGCTCGACTTTCATGCTTCGGTCCGTGGGCCTTACTGCGTTATTAAGGTCATCCTCTCGGATCTGTCCTTGGTCTCGCGGGCCGTTAAGTCCTTTCTACTCCTGAACCGAGGGAAGCGGAAGTGCTGACTGCAGTTCTTTACTTTTAGGTTCAAATTGAACTGAATCGGACGCGCGAAATTGACGCAGGTCAGGCCGGCGTGGGGACGGCGGCGGCGCGGCGCCGAGTGGCGTACCAGACCAGCCCGGCCGTCGCTGCGGCCGCACCTACAGCCGCGGCCGCCACCAGGGCGGGTCGCGTCGGCATCGAGAACCCTGGTAGCCGCTGCTTGAGCCGGACGGGCCGGTTGAACACCAGAATCGGCCATCCGCGCGTGAGTGCCTCGCGGCGCAGGGCCCGGTCCGGGTTGACGGCGTACGGGTTTCCCACCGAGCCGAGCATCGGGACATCGGTCACGGAGTCGCTGTAGGCGAAGCAGCGGTCCAGGTCGTACCCCTCGGATTCCGCCAGTTCCTTGATCGCCTCAGCCTTGGTGGGGCCGTACGCGTAGTACTCCACCTCGCCGGTGAAGCAGCCGTCCTCGCCGACGACCATGCGTGTGGCGACCACCCGGTCGGCGCCGAGCAGCTCGCCGATGGGTTCGACCACCTCGGCGCCGGAGGTGGAGACGATCACGACATCGCGGCCGGCGGCGTGGTGCTCCTCGATGAGGGACGCCGCCTCGTCGTAAATGAGCGGGTCGATGAGGTCGTGCAGAGTCTCGGCGACGATCTCCTTGACCAGCTGGACGTTCCAGCCTTTGCAGAGTGCGGAGAGGTACTCGCGCATGCGCTCCATCTGCTCGTGGTCGGCGCCGCCCGCGAGAAAGACGAACTGGGCATATGCGGTCCGCAGTACCGCCCTGCGGTTGATCAAGCCGCCTTGATAGAAGGACTTACTGAAGGTCAGAGTGCTTGACTTCGCAATGACTGTCTTGTCCAGGTCGAAGAACGCAGCCGTGCGCGGCAAGGAGTGGTTTTCCACGGGCCGAGCATATGCGCCCACCATTCGGCGTAAGCTGGGGCGCGTGGGTTTGCCTGAGAAGGCTCTCGGGTACACCATGGAAGTCACGGATCGTTCGCGACCGTGCTAACCCGGTCCGACTCCTCCCCCCCCGAGTCGGCCGTGGGGACGACCCCCGCTCTCCCCCCCGGCGGGGGTCGTCGCATGTCCGGACGCGTTTTCGCCTCTTGGTTCTGGCTCGTTCCGACCCTCCTGCCCCCTCGCGGTCCTCGCCGCCCACGGCCGTTGACTACCGGACTCGTCACTGAGTGTAGTTGTTTCGCTGCGCAGTGGAAGTCACTGGTATGGGTGAGCGGGATATTCACAAGTGGTGAGCAGTCCACAGTTTTTGAGCAAGATCCACACGCTTTCCAGGATCGCTGCACGGTGATTCCGCCCGCGAAGTTCGCGGATGCGGGATTTGTAGCGAGAAGAGGCGGAGATCGTGGCCGGATCCATCACTTCCGAGCGACTGCTGAGCGCCGAAGGGCGCCAGGGCAGACCGCTGATCGTCACCGAGGACGCGGAGCTGCTCGACGACCTGCTGCGGTTGTGCGCGGCGGCCGGCGTCGAGCCCGAGGTTCACCATGGGGTACCCGAGCGGGGAGGCGGTGGCAGAGGCGGAGGCGGCTGGGACAGTGCGCCGCTGGTGCTGGTCGGAGACGATGCCGCGCCCCGGGTGCGAGGCGCTGCGCGTCGGCGGGGAGTGCTCCTTGTCGGGCGGGACCAGGACGACCCCGGAGTCTGGCGGTTGGCCGTGGAGATCGGCGCCGACCATGTGCTCCGCCTCCCCGATGCCGAGGCCTGGCTCGTCGACCGGATCGCCGATGTGGCGGAGGGGGCGGGGCGACAGGCGCTCACGGTCGGGGTGATCGGCGGGCGAGGCGGAGCGGGTGCTTCGACCCTGGCCTGCGCGCTCGCCGTGACCGCCGCCCGTGGCGGAGAACGGGCGATGCTGATCGACGCCGATCCGCTCGGCGGCGGCCTGGACGTACTGCTCGGCGGGGAGAGCGCCGAGGGGTTGCGCTGGCCGGATTTCGCCGGCTCGCGCGGCAGGGTCGGGGGCGGCGCGCTGGAGGAGTCGCTGCCCGAGCTGCACGCACTGCGGGTCCTCAGCTGGGACCGCGGGGATTCTGTGGTCATCCCGCCGACGGCCATACGGACGGTGCTGGCCGCTGCGCGCAGGCGCGGTGGCGTGGTGGTCGTGGACCTGCCCCGGCGGGTGGACGAGGGCGTGGCCGAGGCGTTGGCTCAGCTCGACCTCGGGCTGCTCGTGGTGCCTGCCGAGTTGAGGGCCGTCGCGGCGGCGAGCCGGGTGGCGTCGATGGCGGGCATGGTGCTTCGCGACCTCCGGGCGGTGGTGCGTGGGCCCTATGCCGCCGGGCTGGACGAGGAGTCGGTGGCCCGGTTGCTCGGACTGCCGCTCGCGGGCGAACTGCCGGTCGAGCCGGGACTGCTGGATGCTCGGGACAGCGGAGCCCCGCCGGGTGGCAGTGTGCGGAGTCCGCTGGCCAGGTTCTGTGCGGCGTTCTGGGCCGAGGCCCTGGCGGGGGGTGTTCCGTCATGAGCGCCCAGTTGCTGGACGCGGTGCGCCGGCGCCTCGCCGAGAGTGGTGCGGACCCGACCCCGGCGCGGGTCGCGGCCGCTCTACGTGCCCAGGGGCGACTCCTCGGGGACACGGAAGTGCTGGGCGTGGCCGAGGAGTTGCGATCCGAACTCGTGGGCGCCGGGCCGCTGGAGGGGCTGCTCGGCGACCCGGGGGTCACCGATGTACTGGTGGCCGCGCCGGACCGGGTGTGGGTGGACCGGGGGCGCGGGCTCGAGCTCACCAGCGTCTCGTTCACCGACGCGGGCGCGGTGCGAAGTCTGGCTCAGCGGCTGGCGGCGGTGGCAGGGAGGCGGTTGGACGATGCCCGCCCCTGGGTGGACGCCCGGCTGCCGGACGGGACCCGGCTGCACGCGGTGCTGCCGCCGATCGCCGTCGGCTCGGCCTGCCTCTCCCTGCGAGTGGTCCGGCCCCGGGCCTTCTCGCTGGGCGAGTTGGTCGAGGCGGGCACGGTGCCGCCGGACGGGGACAGGGTGCTGCGGGCACTGATCGATGCCCGGCTCTCCTATCTGATCAGTGGTGGAACGGGCTCAGGGAAGACGACGCTGCTGAGCTCACTGCTGGGGCTGGTGGGGCCCGCGGAGCGGATTGTGCTGGCCGAGGACTCGGCGGAGCTCCGCCCCGAGCATCCGCACGTGGTCCGGCTCGAATCGCGTCCGGCCAACCAGGAGGGCGTGGGCCTGGTGACCTTGAAGGACCTTGTGCGGCAGGCGTTGCGGATGAGACCCGACCGGCTTGTAGTGGGCGAGGTGCGAGGCGAGGAGGTCACCGATCTCCTGGCCGCCCTGAACACCGGGCACGAGGGCGGCTGCGGGACTGTGCACGCCAATGCGGCGGCACATGTTCCCGCGAGGCTGGAGGCGCTGGGGACGGCGGCGGGACTGGACCGGGCGGCCCTGCACAGCCAGTTGGCCGCCGCGCTGTCGGTGGTGGTCCATCTCGCGCGGGACCGGGGAGGGCGGCGGCGCGTTGCCGAGGTGCATGTACTGGAGCGGGATGCGGCCGGGCTGGTGGTGACCGCGCCGGCGCTGCGGTGGGGTGCGGAGGCGTTCGTACATGAGCGGGGCTGGGGGCGGCTGCGGTCGATGCTCGGGGGTGCGCTGTGACGGGTGTCGCGCCGGTCTGCGCGGCGGCGGTGTGTGCGGGGGCGGCCGCGTGGCTGGTGGGCGGGCGGGAGCAGTCCCTGCGGCGGGCGATGTTGATGCTCGCCGGAGGCGAGCCGACCACATCCGGTCCTTCGTGGGGACGGCTGCTGAATACGGCGCGGGCCCGTGTGCGGCGGGAGTGGGTCTGCCTGGTGGTGGGGGCACTGGTCGCTGTAGTGGGGGAGTCGGTGCTGCCGCTGGCCGCGGGCGCGGCGGCCGTGCCCCTGGCAGCTCGTTGGCTGCGGGCGCGGAAGCGGGCCCGGGAGCGGGCGTGGCGTGCCGGCGAGGTGATCGCCCTGTGCGGGGCGGTGGCGGGGGAACTCCGTGCAGGGCTGCAGCCGGGGCAGGCGCTCCGAAGGGTGGTACGGGGTTTCGCCCCCGGGGCCGGTGGACTTGGGAGTGCCGAGGGGGCGGTGATGTCCGCCGCACGGTTCGGCGGGGACGTGCCCGAAGCGCTGCTGCAGTCGGCGCGGGAACCGGGTGCGGAAGGTCTCGTCGGGATGGCTGCATGTTGGCGGGTGTCGGTGGACGGCGGGGCCGGGCTCGCGTCCGGGCTGGACCGGCTGGAGGCCGCGCTGAGAGCCGAACGGGACCAGCGGGAGGAGCTGCGGGCCCAGTTGGCCGGAGCAAGGTCGACGGCGCTGGTGCTGGCACTCCTGCCGGTGGCGGGGTTGCTGATCGGGACCGCGCTCGGAGCCGGTCCCCTGTGGGTACTGCTGCACACCCCGGCCGGACTCGGATGCCTGATGGCCGGCGGGCTGCTGGAGGGTCTCGGCGTGTTCTGGGCCGGTCGCATCGTACGAGCGGGGGAGGACGCATGACCGGTGATGTTGTCCACAGGCTGGGGGTAGTGGTTTCGGTCGCTGCCGCCGTGGCGGCCCTTGGCTCCGCGCTTGCCGCGCGGATACGGGAGCGGGCCGTGAAGCGACGGCTGGCGGTGTTGCTCACCGCTGAGTGCCGGGCCCGGCCGGGCCGCCTTCCGCGTACGTGGGCGGTCGGCGTGAGGGGCTGGGCGGCTCCGCTGGGTGCCTTGGCCACCGGCTATGTACTGGTCGGCGGGGTGGCCGGGTGCATGGTGGGTCTGGCCGCGGCCTGGGGCGTACGCCGATGGCTCCGGGGCCGGAAGCCTTCGACCGGCGCGGTGGACCAGGTGGAGGCGGCGCGACAACTCCCGCTCGCCGCCGACCTGCTGGCCGCGTGTCTTGCCGCAGGGGCGGGACCGCGTGAGGCCGCCGAGGTGGTCGGGGAGTCGCTCGGCGGGCCGGTGGGCGAACGACTGGCCCGCGCCGGAGCGGAGTTGCGGCTCGGGGGTGAACCGAGTGCTGCGTGGGGGCGGTTGGCTGAGATACCTGGTGCGCGGGCGTTGGCCGGCTGCCTGGAAAGGGCCGCATGCACGGGCGCACCGGCTGCGGAGCCGGTCGCCCGGCTGGCGGCGGGGCTCCGGGAAGACCGGTCGAGGGCGGCGACGGCGAGAGCACAGCGTGCCGCCGTGCTCATCACCGCACCGGTGGGGCTCTGTTTTCTGCCCGCGTTCCTTGTTGTCGGAGTGGCGCCGGTGGTGATCGGTCTGGCGAGCGGCCTGCTGAACGGCAAGTGAGTCCGGCCAACGAGGCCGGCCAACGAGTCCGGCCAATGAGGCTGGCAAACGAGTGACGACCGAATGACTGATTTCTGGGGGTTGGTATGTGGGTGTGGAAGCGGATGCACGACGCGCTGAGCCGGTCGCGTGAGGACGCGGGGATGACGACGTCCGAATACGCCATGGGAACGATCGCGGCATGCGGGTTCGCCGCGGTGCTCTACAAGGTGGTCACCAGCGGCGCGGTCTCGTCGGCGCTGCAGTCCGTGATCGGGAAGGCGCTCGATGCGCAGTTCTGACCGGGGCTATGTGACCGCCGAGGCGGCCGTGGTACTGCCGGCGCTGGTGCTGTTCGCCGCGGCCCTGGTGTGGGCGCTGATGGCGGCGGCCGCTCAGATCCAGTGCGTGGACGCCGCGCGGGCCGGCGCCCGGGCGGCTGCCAGGTCGGAGCCCGGGCCCGCTGTGGTGGCTGCCGCTCGTTCGGCGGCCCCGGGCGACGCGCGGGTCGCCGTGGAGCGGGAGGGCGAGCTGTGGCGAGTACGGGTCGAGGCGCCGACGCCGGGACCGGACGCCCTGTCGATGCGGCTGAGCGCGCAGGCGGTGGCGTTGGCCGAGGACATGGTGGGGGCGGTGCCGTGAGGCGGGACGGCGCCGGCCGGCCCCTGGCCGCGGCCGGGGACCGGGGATCGGCGACGGTGTGGGCGGCGGTGGCGAGCTGTGTGCTCTGCGTGGTTTTCGCGGTCGTCCTGGCGATGGGGCAGGCGGTGGTGGCCCGCCACCGCGCGGGCGGGGCGGCGGACCTGGCCGCCCTCGCCGCCGCGGACCACTGGATGGAAGGGCCGGAGGGAGCCTGCGCCAAAGCCGCCGGGGTGGCCCGGGCACAGGGCACGCGCCTGGTGCGGTGTCACGTCCGCATAGAGGTCTCGGACGTGACGGCGGAGGCGGGCTTCGGGCCGTTCACCTCGGAGATCCGGGCCAGGGCTGGTCCCCCTGACCCACCGGCTCCACCGGCTCCACCGGCTCCACCGGCTCCACCGGCTCCACCGGCTCCACCGGCTCCACCGGCTCCACGGGGTTCACCCGGTCTACCGGGTGAAGTGGGTCCTTCGCCGGGTCCACCTGTTCCACCGGGTCCGGTGGGTGCGCAAGGGTCCTGACACTTGGTCCAGGTCTTTGCGGTCCGCCCGGCCGTGAGGCCCGGCGGACGGGGGATGAGAGCAGGTCGGGGCCGCCCGGTCAGCCCTCGGGCGCTCCGGTGAGGAGGGTGGTGAGCAGGCGGACGGCGCCCCGCTTGTGGAGGGGGTCATTGCCGTTGCCGCACTTGGGGGACTGAATGCAGGAGGGACAGCCCGCCTCGCACTCGCAGGACGCGATGGCCTCGCGGGTGGCCGTGAGCCACTCGCGGGCCGTGTGGAATGCGCGCTCGGCGAATCCCGCCCCGCCGGGGTGGCCGTCGTACACGAAGACCGTCGGCAGCAGGGTGTCCGGGTGGAGCGGGACGGAGACACCGCCGATGTCCCAGCGGTCGCAGGTGGCGAAGAGGGGGAGCATCCCGATCGACGCGTGCTCCGCGGCGTGCAGGGCGCCCCCCAGGATCTCCGGACCGATCCGGGCGGCGTCGAGCTGGTCCTCGGTGACCGTCCACCACACGGCTCGGGTGCGCAGGGTGCGTGGCGGCAGGTCGAGCTTGGCCTCACCGAGCACCTCACCCGTGATCAGCTTACGGCGCAGGTAGGAGACGACCTGGTTGGTGACCTCGACGGAGCCGTAGCAGAGCCGCCCGTCCCCCCACGGGATCTCGGTGTCGGTCTCCAGGACGCAGATGGCGGTGGTGTCGCGGGCGGTGGTCGAGTACGGCGGGCTGGCCTCCTCCACTAGGGCCACCGAGTCCTCCAGGTCCAGGTGCTTCACCAGATAGGTACGGCCCTGGTGGAGGTGGACGGCGCCGTCGTGGACGGCGGCGTGGGAAGCGGACTCGTCCACGGTGCCCAGCAGCCGGCCGGTGGCGGCCTCGACGACCTGGACCGGACGGCCGCCCTCCCCGCGGATGTCGGTCAGGTCTGCGGCCCGCTCACGGCGGGTCCAGTGCCAGGCCGTGGCCCGGCGCCGGAGCAGCCTGGCGGCCTCCAGCTGGGGCAGCAGCCCTGCGGCGGCCGGGCCGAAGAGGTCGAGGTCACTCTCGGTGAGTGGAAGCTCGGCGGCGGCCGCGCACAGATGGGGGGCGAGGACGTATGGATTGTCCGGGTCGAGCACGGTGGACTCCACCGGCTGCTGGAACAGCGCCTCGGGGTGGTGGACGAGGTAGGTGTCCAGCGGGTCGTCTCGGGCCACCAGGACCGCCAGGGCGCCCTGGCCCGAGCGGCCCGCGCGGCCCGCCTGCTGCCAGAGGGAGGCCCGTGTGCCGGGGTAGCCAGCGATGACGACGGCATCAAGACCGGAGACGTCGACGCCCAGTTCCAGGGCGGTGGTGGCGGCGAGGCCCAGGAGCTCGCCGGAGTGCAGGGCACGCTCCAGCGCGCGGCGTTCTTCCGGGAGGTAGCCCCCGCGATAGGCGGCGACTCGCTCGGGGAGGGAGCGGTCCACCTCGGCCAGCCGTTCCTGGGCGATGACCGCGATCAGCTCCGCGCCGCGCCGGGAGCGTACGAAGGCGACCGTTCGCACACCCTGCACGGTCAGATCGGTGAGCAGGTCGGCGGTTTCCGCGGTCGCTGTGCGGCGGACGGGGGCGCCCTTCTCGCCGTGCAGCTCGGTGAGTGGCGGCTCCCAGAGGGCGAAGACCAGCTCGCCGCGGGGTGAGGCGTCGTCGGCGACTTCCGTGACCGGCAGACCGGTGAGCCGGCCGGCCGCGACCGCGGGTTCGGCGGCGGTGGCGGAGGCGAGGAGGAAGACGGGGTTCGCGCCGTAGCGGGCGCAGAGGCGGCGTAGTCGGCGCAGGACCTGGGCGACGTGCGAGCCGAAGACGCCGCGGTAGGTGTGGCACTCGTCGATGACGACATAGCGCAGCGAGCGCAGGAAGGAGGACCAGCGGGGGTGCGAGGGCAGTATTCCGCGGTGCAGCATGTCCGGATTCGTGAGGACGTAGTTCGCGTACTGCCGGACCCACTCGCGTTCCTCGACCGGCGTGTCGCCGTCGTAGACAGCCGGCCGCACCGATGCGCCCAGGGGCCGCGCCAGGGCCTTCACGGCGCGGCGCTGGTCAGCTGCGAGGGCCTTGGTGGGGGCGAGGTAGAGCGCGGTCGTCCCCCGCCCGTTCGGGGCCTCGGCGCCGTCGAACAGGGTGGACAGTACGGGCGCCAGATACGCGAGGGACTTGCCCGAGGCGGTGCCGGTGGCGACGACGACGGACTCGCCGTCGAGGGCGTGCTCCGCTGCCGTGGCCTGGTGCGCCCAGGGGTGCTCGATGCCGGCGGCCTGGATGGCTGCGATCACTTCCGGCCGGATGCGATCGGGCCAGACTGCATGCCTGCCCGCTCGCGGGGGCAAGTGCTCCGTATGAGTGATGCGCGCAGCCCGGTTGGCCCCCTTGGCGAGCCGGTCCAGGACGGTGCCGGGGGAGGGGCGTGGGCCCGTGGTCTCCGTGGTCCGACCAGGGCGGTGATTGTTGGCCATCGGCACCGAGTGTGTCACTGGCTTGAAGGACAATGGTCTGAAGGCGTCGTGCACGCCCGCTGGTAAGTGATTGAATGCCATCGCGGCTGCCAATCCGTCCCCCGCCCTCGGATGGGGGAGGCCCCTGGGGGGCGCCGCTCGATAGCAAGGTGCTGGAGGATCCGTGGACCTGTCCCTGTCGACTCGCAATGTGTCCGGTCCCGCCGGCGACCGTACGGTCGTCGAGGTCGGTGGCGAGATTGATGTGTATACCGCGCCCAAGCTGCGCGAGCAGTTGGTCGAGTTGGTGAACGACGGCAACTACCACTTGGTTGTCGACATGGAGGGCGTGGACTTCCTCGACTCCACCGGACTCGGCGTGCTCGTGGGTGGACTCAAGCGCGTCCGGGCCCATGAGGGCTCCCTGCGCCTGGTGTGCAACCAGGAGCGCATTCTCAAGATCTTCCGTATCACCGGCCTGACCAAGGTGTTCCCGATTCACACCTCGGTGGACGAAGCCGTCGCGGCCACCGACTGACGGCTTGCCGGAGGAAGAGCAGGGGGCCGGGCCTTGAGCCCGGGCCCCTGAGTCGCACGCCCGTACGTCGAGGGGATCGCATGGCCACCGTTGAACTCCGCTTCAGCGCTCAGCCTGAGCACGTCAGGACGGCCCGCCTGGTGGCGGCCGCCGTGGCGCGTCGCGCCGGGGTGGAGGAGGCCGTGCTGGACGAGGTCAGGCTCGCTGTCGGCGAGGCATGCTCCCGTGCTGTCGGGCTGCACCGCAGCCATGGTGTGACCGCCCCCGTCCGGGTCGTGCTGACCGAGGAGGAGAAAGTGTTCTCCATCGAGGTCGGCGACGAAGTGCCCGGTCCGGCGGGAGCTTTGCCGGGCTCGCACGGCGGGGCCGACGCCGCGGACGCCGGGGGCGAGGACGAGGACGAGATGGGCCTCGCCGTCATCAGCGGACTCGTCGACGACGTGGAGGTGGGCGCCGACGAACTCGGCGGACTGATTCGGATGAGCTGGCCGAAGCCCCCCAGCCACCCCCTGCACTGATCAAACCTCTCTTTCCATCTTTCTTTTTCTCTCTCTCGTTCACCACCGCGGCCCTGCTGAGCAGGGCCTTTTTCATTTATCTAGATCATTTCGCTGGCGTCAATGCTTTTGCCCCATTACCGCTTTCGAGGGTACTGGTGAGGCAGGATCTTCGGCTGAGTAGCGAGGGAAGGCCGAATCCGTTTACCGCGCTCTGTTTTGATCTAGTGCGGCTCCCTACAATCCGTCCACATCTTGAGCTCTTCGCGTCAAGGAGGACGAATGACGGGGCTCTTCACCCCTCACCAGCAAGACCACCCCTCTACCCTCGCAGCAGCGGTTCTCACCGACGACAACCGTCTCATCGTGATCGTCATCGCGGCCGTCGCCCTCGCGGCGCTCGTCGTGGCCCAGTTGCTGGTCCGCCAAGTCCTGGCGGCCGGCGAAGGCACCCAGAAGATGAAGGAGATCGCGGCAGCCGTACAGGAGGGCGCAAATGCCTACCTGGCACGGCAGTTGCGCACGCTCGGTGTATTCGCCGTGGTCGTGTTCTTCCTGCTCTTCCTGCTCCCTGCGGACAACTGGTCGCAAAGAGCCGGACGTTCGGCATTTTTCCTGGTCGGCGCGCTCTTCTCGGCGGCGACCGGATACATCGGCATGCGCCTGGCAGTACGGGCGAATGTGCGCGTGGCAGCGGCCGCGCGTGAAGCCACTCCCGCGGAAGGCGAACCGGCAAAGGATCTGACGGCCGTCGCACACAAGGCCATGAAGATCGCTTTCCGCACGGGCGGCGTGGTCGGCATGTTCACGGTGGGCCTCGGCCTGCTCGGTGCTTCCTGTGTCGTCCTCGTCTACGCCGCTGACGCTCCCAAGGTGCTGGAGGGCTTCGGCCTCGGCGCCGCGCTGATCGCCATGTTCATGCGTGTGGGAGGCGGCATCTTCACCAAGGCCGCCGACGTCGGCGCCGACCTGGTCGGCAAGGTCGAGCAAGGCATTCCGGAGGACGATCCGCGCAATGCCGCGACCATCGCCGACAATGTGGGCGACAACGTCGGCGACTGTGCGGGGATGGCTGCGGACCTCTTCGAGTCGTACGCGGTGACGCTGGTGGCCGCGCTCATCCTCGGCAAGGCCGCGTTCGGCGACGCCGGGCTCGCCTTCCCGCTGATCGTTCCGGCGATCGGTGTCATCACAGCGATGATCGGCATCTTCGCCGTGGCGCCCCGGCGCTCAGACCGCAGCGGGATGACCGCCATCAACCGTGGCTTCTTCATCTCGGCGGCGATCTCCCTCGCCCTGGTCGCGGCGGCGGTCTTCGTCTACCTGCCCTCCTCGTACGCCGAGCTGAACGGCGTCACCGACGCCGCTGTCCGTGCGCACGGCGGCGACCCGCGGATTTTCGCGCTTGTCGCGGTGGCCATCGGTATCGTCCTTGCCGCGCTCATCCAGCAGTTGACCGGCTACTTCACCGAGACCAACCGGCGCCCCGTACGGGACATCGGCAAGTCCTCGCTGACCGGGCCCGCCACCGTCGTCCTCGCCGGCATCTCCATCGGCCTGGAATCCGCCGTCTACACCGCGCTGTTGATCGGCCTCGGCGTCTACGGCGCGTTCCTGCTCGGCGGTACGTCCATCATGCTGGCGCTCTTCGCGGTGGCCCTGGCCGGTACCGGCCTGCTCACCACGGTCGGTGTCATCGTCGCCATGGACACCTTCGGGCCGGTCTCCGACAACGCGCAGGGCATCGCGGAGATGTCCGGCGACGTCCAGGGCGCCGGTGCCCAGGTCCTCACCGACCTCGACGCCGTCGGCAACACCACGAAGGCGATCACGAAGGGCATCGCCATCGCTACCGCGGTTCTCGCCGCGGCGGCGCTCTTCGGCTCGTACCGCGACGCCATCGCCACTGCGGTCGCGGAGGTGAACGCGAAGGCCGGCGACATGGGCCTGAGCCTGGACATCTCTCAGCCCAACAACCTGGTGGGCCTGATCCTGGGCGCCGCGGTCGTCTTCCTCTTCTCGGGCCTGGCGATCAACGCGGTCTCGCGGTCGGCCGGGGCCGTGGTCTACGAAGTGCGGCGGCAGTTCCGCGAGCACCCCGGGATCATGGACTACACCGAGAAGCCGGAGTACGGGCGCGTTGTCGACATCTGTACCAAGGACGCGCTGCGGGAGCTGGCCACGCCCGGCCTGCTCGCCGTGCTGACCCCCATCGCGGTGGGCTTCTCGCTCGGTGTGGGCGCGCTGGGCTCGTTCCTGGCGGGCGCGATCGGCACCGGCACGCTGATGGCGGTGTTCCTCGCCAACTCCGGTGGTGCGTGGGACAACGCCAAGAAGCTTGTCGAGGACGGTCACCACGGCGGCAAGGGCAGCGAGGCCCACGCCGCGACCGTCATCGGCGACACGGTCGGAGACCCGTTCAAGGACACGGCGGGCCCCGCGATCAACCCGCTGCTCAAGGTGATGAACCTCGTGGCCCTGCTCATCGCTCCCGCGGTGGTGCAGTTCAGCTACGGTGACGACGCCAGTGCCGGCGTCCGTGCGGTGGTGGCGACCCTCGCCATCCTCGTCATCATCGCCGCGGTGTACATCTCCAAGCGGCGCGGCATCGCCGTGGGTGACGAAAGCAACGCGGAACGGGTCCCGAAGTCCGCTGATCCGGCGGTGGTTTCGTAGTACCTGCTCAAAGGACGGGCGGGCGGCGCGGATTGACGCGCCGCCCGCCCTTTTCTGCGCGGACGTGAGGCTCATCTCCCTTGGTGCAAATGGCTATAAGATGGTCAATATCGGTTATACGAGCTGCGGATGTCGCCCACTTGGCGTGTATGTTCCGGGGCCGAGAACCTTGGAAGGGGACCGATCCGGTGAACAAGAAGCTTGCAGCCGCGCTGTCCGGCGGTGCGGTACTCGTGCTCGCGCTCTCGGGCTGCAGTGACGACAGCGACGACAAGGTGAACGCCTGGGCCAAGAAGGTCTGCGACCAGGTGCAGCCCCAGGTGAAGAAGATCGAGGAAGCGAACACCGCGATCCAGAAGGAGACGACGGACCAGAGCAAGGCGGACGTCGTCCAGAAAACCGACTCGGCCGCCTTCCAGTCGATGTCGGAGGCGTACAAGGCGATGGGCGCCGCGGTGAAGAGCGCCGGCGCCCCGCCCGTCGAAGACGGCGAGAAGACTCAGCAGGAGGCGGTCAAGGAGCTCGACGGGATCTCCGCGGCCTACGCCAACCTGAAGAAGCAGGTCGACACCCTCAACACCAAGGACCAGGCCAAGTTCGCCGACGGCCTCAAGGGCATCGCCGCCGAGCTCGACAAGCTCAGCAAGAGCGGTAACCAGGCGCTGACGAAGCTGCAGTCCGGCGAGGTCGGCAAGGCGATGAAGAAGCAGCAGAGCTGCCAGCGCTCGGCCGCGCCCTCGCCGGCGTAGGGGAGGAGCCGGGGCCCGGGACCCCCGTTCCGGCGCCGCGCGGTGAGGTCTGACCGCCCCACCGCGCCGCGGTCGCACGCGATGTCGGTGCAGGAGGCCACAATGGGCGGGTGAGTAAGACCAGCCTTCCCGCGCCCGACCGTTCCTCCCAGCTGCGTGACGCACTGCTTCGCGCCGGCTTCACCGCGGACGGGCTGCTCGACCTGCTCGGTGCGCCCGCGTATGCCGCGCTCGCCCGCAGCGAAACGGTCCCCGCCGTGCGGGCCACCCGCGACGACGGCCCCCTGCAGACGCTCGTCCGGCTCTTCCTGCTCCAGCGCCCCGTTCCCTTCGCGCACGCCGCGGCCGCGCTGCCCGTCGAGGACGCCCTGGCCGACGGCTGGGTGACCCGGGACGGCGACGAGGTGCGGGCGGCCGTCGACGTGCGGCCGTACGGCGGACCGGAGGGGCAGGACTGGTTCATCGTGTCCGACCTGGGATGCGCCGTCGGCGGTGCCGGGGGCGTCGGCAGCCGCGAGGAGGCCGTCGTCCTCGGGGTGGGCGGCGCGTCCACCACGCTCGCCGGAATCACCGTCCGCACACCCGTCGCCAAGGCCCTCGATCTCGGCACCGGTTCCGGCATCCAGGCCCTGCACGCCGCACAGCACGCCACCCGGGTCACCGCCACCGACCTCAACCCCCGCGCGCTGCACTTCACCCGGCTCACGCTGGCGCTCTCCGGAGCGCCTCAGGCGGACCTGCGGGAGGGGTCGCTGTTCGAGCCGGTGGCGGACGAGACGTACGACCTGATCGTGTCCAACCCGCCCTTCGTCATCTCGCCCGGCATCTCGCCCGGCGCCCGGCTGACGTACCGCGACGGCGGGATGGGCGGCGACGACCTGTGCCGCACGCTCGTCCAGGAGGCCGGCGACCGGCTGAACGCCGGCGGATACGCGCAGTTCCTCGCCAACTGGCAGCACGTGGAGGGCGAGGAGTGGCACGACCGGCTCCGCTCATGGGTGCCACGAGGCTGCGACGCGTGGATCGTGCAGCGCGAGGTGCAGGACATCACGCAGTACGCGGAACTGTGGCTGCGCGACGCCGGCGACCACCGGAGCGACCCCGCCGCGTACGACGCGCGGTACGCGGCCTGGCTGGAGGAGTTCGAGGCGCGCAAGACCAAGGCGGTCGGCTTTGGCTGGATCACCCTCAGGAAGTCCGGTTCGGACCGCCCGTCGATCGTCGTGGAGGAGTGGCCGCACCCCGTCGAGCAGCCGCTCGGTCCGACCGTTCAGGCCCACTTCGAGCGGCAGGACCATCTGCGTCGGCACGACGACGCGGCGCTGCTGGCGGGCCACTTCAGGCTGGCGGACGAAGTCGTACAGGAGCAGGTCGGCATGCCCGGCGCCGAGGACCCCGAGCATGTGGTGCTCCGGCAGAACCGCGGTATGCGGCGCGCCACCAAGGTCGACACCGTCGGCGCGGGCTTCGCGGGCGTGTGTGACGGAACGCTCAGCGCCGGGCGGATCCTGGACGCCATCGCCCAGCTGCTCCACGAGGACCCGGTCCTGCTCCGCGACCGTACGCCCGAGGCGATCCGGCTGCTGGTGGAGCAGGGGTTCCTCGAACCGGTGGGCAGCGACGTGGCTTCGGTCACCGGCCCCGCGTGAGCAGAAACACCGCCCGCTGAGCTGCTCGGCCCGACCCGGCGGCCTTCCGGGGACGGAGGGGGTCGAGGGGCTGGAGTGAAACCGTCGGCGTAGCGGAAACCGGCCATCGCCGGAACCTCGATCGGGCGGTGTTCACTTGTGGTTCGCGCGGCCGACGCCCCGGCGTGTCAGCCTCCCCGTCCGGGGGGCGCCCCGGCGTCGGAAACGGGGAGAGGTACGGACATGGAGAGCGGACCCGCGATCTTCGCGGCCACGACGTTCGCGCTGTTCGGCGCCGGGCTGCTGGTCTGGACGGCAGCACGCGTGCTGCACCGCGCGCCGGTCGCTCACGGCGTGCGTCCCGCCGCCTCCGTCACACTTGCCGCACTGGCCGGGACAGGGGCTCTCGTCCTTGCGGCGTGGTGCTTCTGGAGGTTCTGAAAACTGGCTCTCCGGCGGCATCGGCATGTCGGAGCGGAGGTCGGGGCGGCACGAATGGCACTAGTCGGGTTACCGTTCGAGTGGCCGTTGCGGGCTTCTGCCGTTTGACACGGGGGCGGGTTGTACCGTCACACTCCGCAGCGTCACCGTATGCCACAGAGTGCCGACCGGAGAGAAGAGCCAAGTTGTCCCCGACCAGCGAGACCGCAAAGGGCGGCCGCCGACTCGTCATCGTCGAGTCTCCTGCCAAGGCGAAGACGATCAAGGCCTACCTCGGCCCGGGTTATGTCGTCGAGGCGAGCGTCGGGCACATCCGCGACCTCCCGAACGGCGCCGCCGAGGTGCCCGACAAGTACACCGGCGAGGTCCGCCGCCTCGGCGTGGACGTCGAACACGACTTCCAGCCCATCTACGTCGTCAACGCCGACAAGAAGGCCCAGGTCAGGAAGCTCAAGGAGCAGCTGGCCGAATCCGACGAACTCTTCCTCGCCACCGATGAGGACCGCGAGGGCGAAGCCATCGCGTGGCACCTCCTGGAGGTGCTGAAGCCCAAGGTCCCGGTCCACCGGATGGTCTTCCACGAGATCACCGAGCACGCGATCCGGGACGCTGTCGCCAACCCGCGCGAGCTGAACAAGCGCATGGTCGACGCCCAGGAGACCCGCCGCATCCTCGACCGCCTCTACGGCTACGAGGTCTCGCCGGTCCTCTGGAAGAAGGTCATGCCGAGGCTGTCGGCAGGCCGGGTGCAGTCGGTCGCGACCCGTCTCGTCGTCGAGCGTGAGCGCGAGCGCATCGCATTCCGTTCCGCCGAGTACTGGGACCTGACCGGCACGTTCTCCACCGGGCGCGCCGGTGACGCGTCCGACCCCTCGACCCTCGTCGCCCGGCTGAACACGGTCGACGGCCGGCGCATCGCACAGGGCCGTGACTTCGGCTCGACCGGGCAGCTCAAGAGCGATGTCCTGCACCTCGACGAGGCGACCGCGCGGGCCCTGGCGGCCGGCCTCGAAGGCGCGTCGTTCAGCGTCCGGTCCGTCGAGTCGAAGCCGTACCGTCGCTCTCCGTACGCGCCCTTCCGTACGACGACCCTGCAGCAGGAGGCCTCGCGCAAGCTCGGCTTCGGTGCGAAGGCGACCATGCAGGTGGCCCAGAAGCTGTACGAGAACGGCTTCATCACCTACATGCGTACCGACTCGACCACGCTGTCCGACACCGCGGTCTCCGCGGCTCGGGCGCAGGTCACGCAGCTGTACGGTGGCGACTACCTGCCGGACAAGCCCCGCACGTACGCAGGCAAGGTCAAGAACGCGCAGGAGGCGCACGAGGCGATCCGGCCTTCGGGCGACCGCTTCCGCACACCTGCCGAGACGGGCCTGACCGGTGACCAGTTCCGGCTGTACGAGCTGATCTGGAAGCGGACCGTCGCCTCCCAGATGAAGGACGCGGTCGGAAACTCGGTCACCGTGAAGATCGGCGGCCGGTCGAGTGACGGGCGGGACGCGGAGTTCTCCGCATCCGGCAAGACGATCACTTTCCACGGCTTCATGAAGGCGTACGTCGAAGGCGCCGACGATCCGAACGCCGAGCTCGACGACCGCGAGCGGAGGCTGCCGCAGGTCGCCGAGGGTGATGCCCTGTCGGCCGAGGAGATCACGGCGGACGGCCACTCGACGAAGCCGCCGGCCCGTTACACCGAGGCCTCGCTGGTCAAGGAGCTCGAAGAACGCGAGATCGGCCGCCCGTCGACGTACGCGTCGATCATCGGCACCATCCTGGATCGCGGATACGTCTTCAAGAAGGGGACCGCTCTGGTCCCGTCCTTCCTGAGCTTCGCCGTGGTCAACCTCCTGGAGAAGCACTTCGGACGGCTCGTCGACTACGACTTCACCGCCAGGATGGAGGACGACCTCGACCGCATCGCCCGGGGCGAGGCCCAGTCCGTGCCGTGGCTGAAGCGCTTCTACTTCGGTGAGGGCGACGCGGCTGCCGGTGCCGCCTCCGCGGCCGGCAACGGCGACGGGGACCACCTGGGCGGCCTGAAGGAGCTGGTGACCGACCTGGGCGCGATCGACGCCCGGGAGATCTCCTCGTTCCCGGTCGGCGAAGGCATCGTGCTCCGGGTCGGGCGCTACGGCCCGTACATCGAGCGCGGCGAGAAGGGCGCGGAGGGCCACCAGCGGGCCGACGTGCCGGAGGAGCTCGCGCCGGACGAGCTGACCGTGGAGTACGCGGAGGAGCTGTTCGCCAAGCCGAGCGGCGAATTCGAGCTGGGCACCGACCCGGTCAGCGGCAACCCGATCGTCGCCAAGGACGGGCGTTACGGTCCGTACGTCACGGAGATCCTGCCCGAGGGCACCCCGAAGACCGGCAAGAACGCGGTCAAGCCGCGGACCGCCTCGCTCTTCAAGTCGATGTCCATCGACACGGTCACACTCGACGACGCGCTCAGGCTGATGTCGCTGCCCCGGGTCGTCGGTGCGGACGCCGAGGGCGTCGAGATCACCGCGCAGAACGGCCGGTACGGCCCGTACCTGAAGAAGGGCACGGACTCCCGGTCGCTCGAGTCCGAGGAACAGCTCTTCACGATCACGCTGGAGGAGGCGCTCGCGATCTACGCGCAGCCGAAGCAGCGCGGGCGTGCCGCGGCCAAGCCGCCGCTGAAAGAGCTGGGCACGGACCCGGTGAGCGAGCGTCCCGTCGTGGTGAAGGACGGCCGCTTTGGCCCGTACGTGACGGACGGCGAGACGAACGCGACGCTGCGGCAGGACGACGACGTCGAGACGATCACTCCTGAGCGCGGTTACGAGCTGCTCGCTGAGAAGCGGGCGAAGGGGCCGGCCAAGAAGACGGCGAAGAAGGCCACCGCCAAGAAGGCCACCGCCAAGAAGGCGCCGGCGAAGAAGGCGACGGCTGCGAAGAAGACCGCCGCCAAGAAGACGACGACGGCGAAGAAGACGGTCGCGAAGAAGACGGTCGCGAAGAAGACGACCGCGGCCAAGACGACGGCGGCGGCGAAGAAGACCGCGTCGAGCGTGAACGCTTCCGTGGACGAGTAGCGGACGAGCAGCACCCGTGCAGTCGGCCTCGCCGGGGCTCAGGAGCCCCGGCGAGGCCGTCGCGGTCACTTGTTCGGGTGGACCGGCATGGATCGGCGCGCTCCGGATAGGCTGGGCGGATGACGCGAGCCGAGCAGCCAACGGTCGTGACCACTTCCTCCGACGAAGCCCTAGCCGCGGACTCACGCGAGCGCGCGGTGCGCGCGCTGCTGCGCTTCCCTCCGCTCCGGCGGCTGTGGAGTGCGCACCTGGTCGGGGGCATCGGCGACGCGCTGGCCCTCCTGGTGCTGGTGCTGCTGTCGCTTCAGGCCGCAATCGCCGAGGGCTCGTTGGGCGGGGGGTACCGGGGCGCGGCCTTCGCCGTCGCCGCGGTGCTCGGAGTGCGGATTCTCGCCACGGTGCTGTTCGGCGCCGTTCTGCTGGGGCCGCTCTCCGCGTTGACCGCGCCCGGTGGCTCACTCGACCGCCGCTGGACCATGATGGCGGCGGACGGGGTGCGGATAGCGCTGTTCGTCGTCGCGCCGCTGTGGATCGACTGGACGCCCGACCAGGCTCTCGCGTTCCTCCTCGCCACCGTTTTCGTCGCAGGTGTCGCCGAGCGTTTCTGGACGGTCGCCAAGGAGAGCGCGGCGCCCGCGCTGCTGCCCGCGCCGCCGCCGGAGGGGGCAACCGTACGGCCGCTGCCGGACCGCACCGACGCGCTGCGCCGCCTCTCCCTTCGTACGAGCTTCGTCGCGGTGCCCGCCGCCGCTGCCGTGCTGCTGCTCGCCACCCTGGTGGGCAATCTGCTCGGCACCGGCATCGAGTGGTTCTCGCTCCATCAGGCGGCCCTGGGGTCGTACGTCGCGGCCGGACTCTTCGCGGCATCCGTCTCCGTGCTGTACCTGCTCGAGCTGCCCGATACGCAGACGCCCCGGCCGCGATCCCCGCTGGAGGGGCTGCGCCGCCCGAAGACCGGAAACGGGGCCGACAAGGGCCGCACGGGTGCGATCCCGCTGCTCGTACTGGCCTGTGCGGCGGTGGCGGGCGCGGTCGCGTCCGCAGTGGCCGTATCCGTCCTGCACGCCGTGGACCTCGGTGGCGGCCCGGCCGCCTTCGCCCTCCTCGTGCTGGCGCTGACGGGCGGCACGGTCCTCGGTATCCGCGGTGCGCAGAAGGTGCTGCCCGCCCTTTCGCGCCGGCGGCTGCTTGCCCTGGCCATCGCACTCACCGGCCTGGCGCTGCTCGTCATGGGCCTGGTCCCCGACACCGCGACCGTACTGATCATCGCCCTCTTCGCCGGCTTCTGCGCGGGTGTCGCGGCCAACGCCGGGCACACGCTGCTGGAGCAGGAGAGCGAGGAGTTCCGCCGGGCCCGTACGACCGAGCACCTGCACGCCGTCGTACGCGTCTCCATCGCCCTCGGCGCTGTCGCGGCCCCGCTCCTGGCCGCCGCAATCGGCCCGCACCGGCTGGCCAACGGCAGCTTCGCCTTCGCCCACGGCGGCGCGGCCTTCACGCTGATGCTGGTGGGCGCCCTGCTGCTGCCCGTGGCGGCGATCGTGTTGGCCAAGGCGGACGACCGGCAGGGAGTGCCGCTGCGGCGCGACCTGCGGGACGCGATCCGGGGCGGGGAGCCCACCCGGGCGCCCGCGACCACCGGTTTCTTCCTCGCCCTGGAGGGCGGCGATGGTGCCGGGAAGTCCACGCAGGCGGAGGCTCTCGCCGAGTGGATCCGGGCCAAGGGACACGAGGTCGTCGTCACCCGGGAGCCGGGCGCGACACCGGTCGGCAAGCGGCTGCGGTCGATCCTGCTGGACGTGTCGTCGGCCGGGCTCTCGAACCGCGCCGAGGCGCTGCTGTACGCCGCCGACCGTGCCGAGCATGTCGACACGGTGGTCCGGCCCGCGCTGGAGCGGGGCGCGGTGGTCATCTCCGACCGGTACATCGATTCGTCCGTGGCCTACCAGGGCGCCGGCCGCGACCTCTCGCCGACCGAGATCGCCCGTATCTCACGCTGGGCGACGGACGGACTCGTTCCGCATCTGACCGTGCTCCTTGACGTCTCCCCCGAGACCGCGCGGGAGCGCTTCACCGAGGCGCCGGACCGGCTGGAGTCCGAGCCCGCGGAATTCCACCAGCGGGTACGAGCCGGGTTCCTGACCCTGGCCGCCGCCGATCCGGGTCGGTACCTGGTGGTCGATGCGGGCCAGGAGCCCGAGTCGGTGACGACGGTCGTGCGGCATCGGCTCGACCAGATGCTGCCCCTCTCGGACGCCGAAGTGAAGGCGCAGGAGGAAGCGCGGAAGGCGGCGGAGGAAGAAGCGCGCCGGCGGGCCGAGGAGGAGGCCGCCCGCAAGGCGGAGGAGGAGCGGCTGGAGCGCGAGCGGCAGGCGCAGCTCGCCAAGCTCCGGGCCGAGGAGGAAGAGCGCAAGCGCCGCGAGATCGCGGAGGCGCAGCAGCGAGAGATCGAACGGCAGGCGGAGGAGGCGCGGCAGCGCGCGGACGAGGCACGCCGGCTCGCCGAGGCGGAGCGGGCACGCCGCCTTGCGGAGGAGAAGACGCTGGCGGCGGAGCAGGAGCGCCGCCGGCGGCAGGCGGAGGAGGAGGCGCGGCTCCGGGCGGAGGCGGAGGAGCGCCGCGTGGAGAAGCAGCGCAAGGCGGAGGAGGCGTTGCTCAGGGCGGAGGAGGCCCGTCGGCTGGCGGAGTCGGCGGCCGCCGCGGCCGCTGCGGTGTCGGCCTCGGCCCCGACTGTGCCGACCCCGGCGGTCGGCCCGGAAGAGGTGACCCGGACGGTCCCGGCACCGGTCGACCCTCAGGCCGGCCCGGCGGACGAGACAGCGGTGCTGCCGCCGGTTCGGGACGATGTGGCCCGTCCTGCCGACGAGACGGCTGTGCTGCCTCCGGTACGCGAAGCCGGTCCGGGCGACCCCGCTGACCGGGTTCCGCCGGGCATTTTCCGGGATGAGCGGGAGGCTCCGGCCGAACGCACCCGCGAGCTGCCGCAGGTCGACGCTGGGGGACGGCCGCGCCGCCGCTCGGACTGGGCCGAGGAGACCCCGCTGGACGACCTCCCCACCCTGGCGGACGAACTGCTGGGCCCCCGCGACGATGCGGAAGAAGCCCCTGACGAGCGCCGCCGCTAGGGATCCCGCCCCGGCGGCCCCGCTGCCGCCGGGGCTGTCAGCGGAGTGGCCCACAATGGGGCCGTAGGGGTACGACGCGCAGAGGGCGGGATCCGCATGGCCGTATGGGACGACCTGGTGGGCCAGGACCGGGTGCAGGAGCAGCTGGCCGCCGCCGGGCGGGATGCGGACGCCCTGGTCACGGCCATCAGCGCCGGCGACCCGCCTCCCACGGCATCGAAGATGACGCACGCCTGGCTGTTCACCGGTCCGCCCGGCTCGGGGCGGTCCACCGCGGCCCGCGCGTTCGCGGCGGCGCTGCAGTGCACCAGCCCTGACCGCGCGCTCGGCGGCGCGCCCGGCTGTGGTTTCTGCGACGGTTGCCACACCACCCTCGTGGGCACCCACGCGGACGTCGAGGTCGTCCGCACCGATCTCCTCTCCATCGGCGTGAAGGAGACCCGGGACCTGGTGCGCCGCGCCCAGCTGTCACCGGCCGTCGGCCGCTGGCAGGTGATCGTCCTGGAGGACGCCGACCGCCTTACCGAGGGCGCGGGGAACGTCTTGCTGAAAGCCGTCGAGGAGCCCGCCCCCCGCACGGTGTGGTTGCTGTGCGCGCCGTCACTGGAGGACGTGCTGCCGACGATCCGCTCGCGCTGCCGGCACCTGACCCTGCGTACCCCCTCCGTGGAGGCCGTCGCCGACGTGCTGGTCCGGCGGGACGGGATCGAGCCCGATGTCGCCACGGCCGCCGCCCGCGCGACCCAGGGGCACATCGGCCGGGCCCGCCGCCTCGCCACCGACGAGCGAGCCCGCGCCCGCCGCGAGGCGGTGCTGAGACTGCCTCTCCGCATCGACGACATCGGCGGCTGCCTCAAGGCCGCCCAGGAACTGATCGACGCCGCCGCCGAGGACGCCAAGCAGGTGGCGGAGGAGGTCGACGCCAAGGAGACCGAGGATCTGCGCGCCGCACTGGGCGCCGGGGCGGGCGCGGGAAGCAGAATGCCGCGCGGCACGGCGGGGGCGATGAAGGAGCTGGCCGACAGGCAGAAGCGGCGTTCGACCCGTACGCAGCGGGACAGCCTCGACCTTGCCCTGATCGACCTGACCGGTTTCTACCGGGACGTGCTGGCCCTCCAGCTGGGCTCCCGGGTGGCGATCGCGAACGTCGGGATGGGGGACGAACTGAACCGGATCGCACAGGGCTCGACGCCCGAGCGCACCCTGCGCCGCATAGAGGCGGTCATCGCCTGCCGCGAAGCCCTCGACCGCAATGTCGCCCCGCTGCTCGCGGTCGAGGCCATGACGATGGCGCTCCGGGCGGGCTGACCGGATCACCAGTCCCCTGACCGCGACACATCACTCGTAAGAGGGTGAAGCGGGCGAGCCGCCGTGCTGGGGAGTTACGCTCCGGTGATGGACACCAGGCGCCTGCTCCGCACCACCGGGACCGTACTCGCGGCCACCGGACTGTTCATCTCCGGCTGTACGAGCGGGGGCTCTGGCCCGACGGCCTCGGCGTCCGCCCAAGGCGGCGCGGCGACCCCCGGCGTGGCCGCCGACCTCAGGCCGTACTACGACCAGAAGCTGACCTGGCGCGACTGTGGTGTCCAGGGATTCGAGTGCGCGACTATGAAGGCCCCGCTCGACTACGAGAGGCCCAACCCCGCCGAGGACCTGGATCTCGCAGTGGCCCGTAAGAAGGCCACCGGACCGGGACAGCGCCTCGGATCGCTCCAGGTCAACCCGGGCGGCCCGGGCGGCTCGGCGATCGGCTACCTCCAGGCGTATGCGGGCATCGGCTACCCCGCCCCGGTGCGCGCCCAGTACGACATGGTGGCGATCGACCCGCGCGGGGTGGCCCGCAGCGAGCCCGTCGAGTGCCTGAACGGCAAGGAGATGGACGCGTACACACAGGTCGACCAGACTCCGGACGACCAGGCCGAGACGGACCGGCTCGTGGCCGCCTACAAGAACTTCGCCGAGGGCTGTGTGAAGCGGTCCGGCGAGATCCTTCCACACGTGTCCACGGTCGAGGCGGCCAAGGACATGGATGTGCTGCGCGCGGTGCTGGGTGACAAGAAGCTGGCGTATGTCGGCGCCTCGTACGGCACCTTCCTCGGCGCCATGTACGCGGACCTCTTCCCCAGCCGCGTCGGCCGGCTCGTCCTGGACGGCGCGATGGATCCGACGCTGCCGGCGATCGAGCTGAACCGCGACCAGACGGGCGGCTTCGAGACGGCGTTCCAGTCCTTCGCGAAGGACTGTGCCGCACAGGCGGACTGCCCGCTGGGCAAGGGCGGCACAGCCGACGCCGGCAAGAAGCTCACGGCGTTCCTCAACGAGCTCGACGCCGACCCCGCGCCGACCGGCGAGAGCCGCGTCCTCACGGAGTCCCTCGCCACCACGGGAGTGATCGCCGCGATGTACGACGAGTCCGCCTGGCCGCAGCTGCGGGAGGCGCTCAGCCGGGCCATGGAGGGCGACGGCGCCGGGCTCCTCGCCCTCGCCGACAGCTACTACGAGCGCGAAGAGGACGGCTCGTACGCGAATCTGATGTTCGCGAACGCCGCCGTTAACTGTGTCGACCTGCCGCCCGCGTTCACCGGGCCGGAGGCGGTCGCGGCGGCCGTGCCCTCCTTCGACAAGGCATCCCCGGTCTTCGGCAAGGGTCTTGCGTGGGCCTCGCTGAACTGCACGTACTGGCCGGTGAAGGCCACCGGAAAACCCCAGCGCCTGGAGGCGAAGGGGGCGGACCCGATCGTGGTCGTCGGTACGACGCGGGATCCGGCCACCCCCTACAAGTGGGCCGAGGCGCTGGCCGGCCAGCTCTCCTCCGGCGCACTCCTCACGTACGACGGCGACGGCCACACGGCGTACGGGCGCGGCAGCGACTGCATCGATACCGCGATCAACCGCTACCTGCTGGAGGGCAAGGCTCCGGCCGACGGCACGAAGTGCTGAGCGTGAGGGCCCCCGCCGGACACCGGTGCGGGGCACCCTCAGGAACCCTGTAGACTTGGCGCCGCTGCTGATGCGAACCTCTTCGTGCCCGGAGGGGTATTTCTGCAGCTTGCCGCCTTAGCTCAGTTGGCCAGAGCAACGCACTCGTAATGCGTAGGTCTCGGGTTCGAATCCCGAAGGCGGCTCAGAGAAACCCCAGGACTCACTCGCCGTGACCTGGGGTTTTTCCTTGCTCGGGGCATGCCGCATCACACGGCCGGGGTGCCGCGAGATGGCTTGCGTGAGCGATGCGTGAGCGGAGGGGTTTTGAGGGGCTCGGTGGATGGGTCGGCGTCCCTCCTTGGCAGTCCGAGTTGGAGCGAGCAGCGTGAACTCTGCGGCTGGCCTGGCCCCTCGACGGCTGGTGAGACGGCATGCCTCCTATGATCACTTGTCGCGTTGACGTGTCCTAGGGGGGAACATGCCGTCACGTCCATCCAAGATCAGAGAGTATCGTCTCGCTCTCCTCGTGCCGCTCGCCATGCTTGCCCTTACCGCATGCACCTCGACGCTTCCCGATATGGCGGGCCGTGAGCTGCAGGCCGCCCAGGACGAGGCGCAGGAGGCCGGGTTCACCAACCTCAGGTCGGAGGATGCTCTCGGTCAGGGCCGAGCGCAGGTCTGGGACCGGAACTGGGTGGTCTGCGATCAGGATCCCAAGCCGGGAGAAGCGGACCCCGACGAGCTCGTCACCTTCACCGTGGTGAAAACGGATGAGCAGTGCCCCGCGGGCACCCCCGGATTCAGGGTCCGCCCGGGTGACGAGATGCCGGACCTTACGGGCAGGAGCTTGTTCGATGCGGAGGAGGTCCTCGTGCTTGTCGATGGGGTCGAGGACGAGGACGCTACGGGGAAGGGGCGCAGCACTCTGGCCCAGGCGCGTGACTGGAAGGTCTGCTCTCACGAGCCCGCCGCTGGAGATGTGATCGAGGAAGTGATCTCGCAGATCGGCGAGCCGGTGGAGGACCCTGCTGTCACCCTGCATGTCGTGAAGGTGGAGGAGAAGTGCCCGTAGGGGCGGACCTACGCGGAGGGGCGGATCGGCGCTGCCGTCCATATCGGTGGCGAGCAAGAGCCTTGCCGTGCGGACACGAACGAGCAACATGCCGGCGTGCCCGCTGCTTGCCGCGAGTGCGATTCGCACTTGGCGATCTGGGCATGCAGTGGATTCCCCTGGGCGACCTCCACCCCTGCGGTAATCGATCACCACGGCCGATAGGGCAGTCGCAAGCCGGTCGCGACTGGGCGCATCCGTTCCCATCCGGCCTGACTCCCTACCGAAAAGTGAAAGTCATGCGCTGTCGGCATTGCCCGGCACAGGATGAGGCTTTGGGAGCACAACGGAGTCGTGCGCAAGCGGAGGGCAGCGTGGCCAAACTGACAGAGGAAGAGCGCCAGCGGCGGGCGGCTGCAAGGGCTCGGAAGCAGGCTCTCGTGGCTGAGGAGGAAGACCGGCAGGCCACCGAGCGACGCGAGATGTGGGCTCGGGAAGGGATGCGTTTGACCTGGGTGGAGTTTGAAGCCGACAAACCCTGCCGGGGCTGCGGAAAGCCCATGTATGACCGGTTGGGTAGTCAGGGGCGCCGTGTTCGGACAGGTCCTCGTCGACGATGACCTCGATGGACAGCTCGGCTGTCTGGAGTTCCTCGCGGAGTCTGCTGTAGGCGGCCGGGTCGGTGACCAGCAGTTCCGGGTGGTCTGAGGCGTTCCCGACTGCCCGCAGGTGGTGCAGCTTCAGCTGCTGGACGCCGAACGTCTGCAGGATGCGGGCCAGCGGCAGCACCTCATCGATGTTCCGCGATGTCACGGTCATGGTCGCGCCCGTCGTCACGCCGAGTTCTCGCGCGAGATTGAGTGCGCTGAGCGCTCCCTGGTAGCTGCCGAACCTGCGGATGCGGTCGTTGGTCGAGCCGACGCCTTCCAGCGAGACTCGCAACAGGTCCAGGTGGGGAGCGATTTCGGTCAGGCGGCGCTCGATGCGGTACCCGTTGGTGCAGATCTCGACGCGCTGCCCCAGCTCTTCCTTGGCGTACTGGACGATTTGGGCGAGGTCCCGGTAGACGAACGGCTCCCCGCCGAGCAGCGTGACGGCCTCGGTGCCGTACCGCTCGCGCATCAGGGCGAGGAGGCTGACGGCCTCGTCGGCGGTGAATGCGTCGGCGTGCTGGAGCCTCTTGCCGTGGAAGCAGTGCAGGCATTCGAAGTTGCAGCGGTACAGCAGCTGGAGGTACAGCATCCGGATCTTCCGGATCCCGGTGACTTCCCCGATCACGTGGGCTCCTTGGGCTGGTTGCCTGATGAGAGCCCTGATCGTGGCTGATCCTCCGGGGACCGCGTCACCGCGTCTAGGGACAGTTCGAGGACGTCCTGGGACGTTTTCCGTGCGCGGTGAAGCTCTCGAGGATGCCGAGAAGCTGCGCGGTGTCGGACAGATCGGGCAGTACCACGGATGCGCCGGCGGAGGTCAGCTCCTCGGCGCTGTGGACACCTGAGGCGACCGCGATGATCTCGGAGCCTGTGGCGAGGGCGGCCTCGACGTCTCGCGGTGTGTCCCCCACCAGCACCACGGCCACGTCGGCCGGCACCTTGTGGAGCCGGCCTGCGCGCTTGCGTGCGACGGCCACAAGGTCAGGACGAAGCTCGGCGTCCGCGCCGTATGCCCCGGCGGAGAGGTCCAGCACGGGGTCGAGACCGAAGGCGGACAGCTTCACGCGGGCGTTGGCCGCGATGTTGCCGGTCAGGACCGAAGACACCCATTCGTCGTGTGCCGAGGCCGCCTTGATGCCAGTCCCGGGAAGGCGGGCCCCACGTTGCCGTGAAGGTAGCCCTCCCGGTCGAGGGCGGCCAGGCGCTCGATCTGCTTGCTCCCGGTGAACTGGACGCGACCGCGGCGCACGAGATCGGAAGCGAGGGCCTCACCGAACTGCCAGGACTTGATCAGTGAGGTGTTCGGGTCGGTGAAGACGTTGGCCTCGGCGCCCGAGCCGTAGGCGACAAGCAGCGGCAGATGGTCGTACAGGAAACCGAAGTTGCGTGATGTGCGGGCGAGATCGGCGAGTCTGGGATCCGGCGTCTGTGCCGCGCCACCTGCGCTCATCAGAGGGGTACCGCTCTTCCTTGGCTGCTGTGCGACGTGTGGCTTACGAGGCTGCTGGAGTGCAGTGAAGGGATCATCGAGCCGAGCGCCGGGGACTGTTCGGGCGCCAGGATTTTCGCCGTCGCCGTCGCCGGTTGACGGAACACTTGGCGAGGGCCGGAGGCGGCGACGTCGAGTCGGGCGCACCGCGGCGGCCGGTCTCACGGCTTGCCGATGTCCACCGTCCATACCCCCGTGCCGTCGTACGCCTCCGGGGTCGCGGTCAGTACCTGACCTTCGCCCTGGCCGGCCGCCGAAGCGCAGACCGCGTGCGCGTGCCGCCAGTCGACGCCCGCGACGGTCGCCTGTTCCACGGCGGCCGCACCCGCGAAGTCGAGAGGCAGGAACTCCAGGCCGGGAAGCGCTCCCGTGTGCGCCGCCGCACCAGGAAGCTCCATGCTTGCCGCGAACAGACACAACGCGGGGACGTGCGCGCGTTGAAGGGGATCGTCGACCTCGACCACGGCCAGTCCGGACAGCAGGCGGTGCCCCCTGCACAGGGCGACCACCGCCGTGTGATCCAGGATGATCACCGGCGCTCGCCCAAGCGACCTGCGGCGATTTCCGCTCGCCAGGCCTGAGCCTCGCGTACGTCCTCATCGGTCAGATCCGGCCGCAGGTTCGCGCGGACGTACGCGATCGCTCGTGCCGTCCGCTCGGCCCGTTCGCCTTCGGTGGGAGTTGCCGCGACAACGCGTTCCACGTACGCGCGAGTACTGAGTCCTCGCTCTTCGGCCAGCGTGCGAAGGCGATCTCTTATACCTTCGTCGATCTTGATCGTCGTGTCAGCCATAGCGGGAGAATACCAATGAATACCACGGTCGGTGCCCGCGCTCGAAGGGTGACCTCGCGCGCACCCCGGACACGTCCACGGTCACCGATCTCCTTCAGGCGGATCGCGGGCCCGGCCGAGTGCGCCCCGCACGGCGCGCGAAGCGCGCAAAGTAGCACAGGGGGTGTGGGCCGGAGGGCGGGTTACCCGCACTGGTGCGAGTGCGGCAGACTGGTGCGGAACCCCGGCTGTCCGGCCGGGGCGAGCGCGTGTCCAGCCGCAGCAAGGAAGTCGCCAGATACGTGAGTGACGAGCCCGACGCCCCGGACCCCGTCGACGAGGGCGCGTTCGGCATCGACGCCTTCTCCCTCGACGACCGGCTGCGGCTGTTCCACTTCGCCGCCGCCGAGAAGCGCCACGAATACCTGTGGCTGCTGCGTGCCTTCGACCGCGGACGCGCCAACTACCAGGTGCTGCTGCACGCCTCGGACGCGGTGGGACTGCTGGAGCGGCTCGCGGCCGACCATCCCGCCGCGGGTACTGTCGGTGAGGTCCAGCCGCTGCTCGACGCGCTCGCGGAATGGCAGATCCTGGACCGGTCGTACGACGGGACGCGCGCCGCGAACCTCGCGGAGTACCGCAACCGCCACTACGTCTACCAGTTCACCCAGGCCGGATACCGGGCCTACCGGGCGGTGGAGGACGTACTCGGCGCGCGCCTGGAGGACGCCCAGCTCTCCCGCCTCGTCTTCCCCGACATCCTCGGTGACCTGCGCGCGCTGGCCGAGGCCAACGTCGCGGGGGACGCCGAGGAGGTGTACCGCAAGCTCGGCCGTCTCGACTCCGTGCTGAACGAGATGGCGCAGCGCGCCGCCCGTTTCTACCTCATGCTGGGTGACCTGGCGCGCACCAACGACACCCGGCCCGAGGTGTTCCTCACCCACAAGGACACGCTCCTCGCCCACATGCGGGAGTTCACTGCCGAACTCGGACGCTACGCCCCGCTGCTCGCCGAGGCCGTAGAGAAGGCCGCGGTCACCGGTGTGGACCGCATGATCGAGTACGCGGCCGAGGCCGACGAGCGGCTCTTCCGCAGCCCCGCCGAGCGCCTGGCGGACTGGCGGCACCGGTGGGACGGCATCGTCCACTGGTTCGCGGAGCGCGAGCACAGCGAGACCGAGCGGCTGCAGGACGCCACCGTCACCGCGATCCGCTCCGTCCTTGCCCTGCTGCGCCGCGTCACCGAGGCGCGCCGGGGCGGGGTGAGCCGGGAGAGCCAACTGCGTCACCTCGCCCAGTGGTTCACCTCCTGCGAGAGCGACGAGGACGCGCACGCCCTGTTCCAGGCGGTCTTCGGGCTCGGCGCACCCCGCCACATCGCCGTCCCGTACGCCGATCCCGAGCAGATCCCGGGGCGTACGTCCTGGTGGGAGGCCGAACCGGTGGAGCTGGCCCGCACCCTGGTGCAGTCCGGCCGCACCCCCGCCCTGCATGGTCCCGGCCGCATCGAGCGCAACAACGACCGGCGGGCCTTGCTCCGCGCCGGGCAACTGAAGGAGCAGGCCGAGCGCCGCAGCGCCGCGAACGCCCTCGCGTCGGACGGCGTGTACGGCCGGACGCTCGACGAGCCCGAGACGCGGGCTCTGCTCGCCCTGCTGGACGTGGCGCTCGCCGCCCGTGTCCCCGCCAGCCGTCTGGTCACCGCCGCCTCCGGCTCCGCCCACGGAGTACGGCTCACCCTCACCCCGGCCGAGGGCTCCACCACCGTCGACACCGTGCGCGGCCGCCTCCACCTCGACGGGCTGCGCCTGGAGGTCACCGCGGGAACCGCGTGCACCGTATGAAAGCGGCGGGTACTCCGACGGGCAGTCCGACCCACCAACAAGGCAGGACCGCATGAGCCGCGTCGCCGAGGGCGTCTCCCCGCTCGAACTCGCCGACTACCAGAAGGCGGTACGGCTCGTGCTGCGGCATCCGCTGGTCACGCCCGGTTATCCGGACAGGGTGGCGCTGGCGACCGTGCGCCGCTGGGCCGGGCAGCTGCGCACCGATCTGATGGAGGTGCTCGGCTACCGGCTCGTCACCACCGCCGACACCGCCCGGTTGCAGCGCGCCCAGGACGGCCTGGACGCCACCCGCCCGGCCCTCACCCGCGCGGGACGCCCCTTCGACCGCCGCCGCTACGCCTACCTCGTCCTCACCCTCGCCGCCCTGGGCCGCCACGGCGCGCAGGTGGCCCTGGGCGAGCTGGCCGACGCGGTCGCCGCCGACGCCGTACGCATCGACGGACTCGGGCTCGACACCGCACGCAAGCCCGACCGGGACGCCTTCGTCGACGCCGTCACCTGGCTCACCGAACGCGGCGCGCTCACCCTCGCCGACGGCTCCGCCACCGCCTGGGCCGGCGATCCCGAGCGCGCCGAGGCCCTGTACGACATCGACCGCGAGATCCTCCTCGCCGTCCACCACCCGACCCGCGTCCTGCAGCACCTGGCCTCCGTCACCGCGCTCCTCGACTCCGGCAGCGCGCTCGGCATGTCCGCCGGCCGCGCCGGTCGGCGCCGCGACCAGGCCCGCCGCGCCCGCCGTCTGGTGCTGGAGAACCCGGTCGCGTACTACGCCGACGCGGACACCGAACTCCTGGGCCAGTTGCGGGCCCCCGCCCTCGCCGAGGACCTGGAGCGCCTGACCGGGCTGACAGTGGAGCGGCGGGCCGAGGGCGTAGCGCTCATCGACACCTCCGGCAGGCTCTCCGACATCCGCTTCCCCGGCGGTGGCACGGTCGCACAGGCCGCGCTGCTACTTGCCGCCCGGATCAGCGCCGCCGTGCAGCGTTCCGGACGGCACGCCCTCGAACTGCTGCCCGCGCCCACCGCCGCCGAACGCCTCGCGGCCCGCGCCCGGCGTATCGACGCCGCCCTTCCGACGCGCTCGGTGATAGCCGAGTTCGCCGCGCCCGACGAGCCTGACACTGCGGCCGCGTACCAGACGCATGAGCCGTATGAGACTCATGACGAGGCGGGAGAAGAGCGGGGAGAGAGCCGGTATCCCTTCGTCACCGACTCCTGGCTGCGCGGCAGGCTCAAGGAGATCACCGGTGAGTACGGTGCGGGCTTCGCGGCCGATCTGCGCGGTGACCCTGGCCGGCTGCTCGACCAGGCTCTCGACCTGCTCGCCGCCATGTCGCTCATTGCCCGGGTCGACGGCGGAGCCCTCGCCCTTCCGCTGCTCGCCCGCTACCGCGGGGTCACCGCTCGGGTGAAGACTCGTACGGCGGCCCAACTCCCAGCCCAACTGCCCGCACAAACCGCTCTGTTCGCCGACGACCCTGTCAAGGACCCGACTCCGTGAGCACCCCCACCCCAACCGCCCGCTACGTTCCCACCCGCGCAGGGATCATCAACCTGTGGGACTACCGGGACGAGGAGTTCTCCTTCGCCGGTGGCTGGCTGGTGCTGCGCGGCCCCAACGGATCCGGCAAGACCAAGGCTCTGGAAGTCCTCTTCCCGTTCGTCCTCGACGGCCGTATCGATCCCAAGCGGCTCAACCCGTTCGCCGCCGAGGACCGCACGATGAAGTCCAACCTGCTCTTCCGCGGACAGGACAGCGCGCTCGGCTACGTCTGGATCGAGTTCACCCACCGGGAGACGGGCGAGGCCGTCACCTGCGGCATCGGGCTGCACGCCCAGCGGCACCGCGACACACCCGCTCGTTGGCACTTCGTCGCCGAAGGCCGCGTCGGCGAGGACTTCTCACTCCTCACCGACGACGACCGGCCGATGACGAGGAAGCAGCTCGCCGCCGAGCTCGGACGCGAGCTGATCGCCTCCACGGCCGACTACCGCGCCGCCGTCGACCAGCGCCTGTTCGGCCTCGGCCGGGAGCGGTACGAGCAGCTGCTCACCCTGATCCTCACGCTGCGCCGCCCGCAGCTCGCCAAGAACCTCGACCCGGCCAAGCTCTCCGACACCCTCATCGCGGGCCTGCGCCCGCTCGACGACGACCTGATCGCCGAGGCGGCCCGCTCCTTCGACGACATGGAGTCCGTGCAGCGCACCCTGGAGGGGCTGGCCGCCGCCGACGACGCCACCCGCGGCTTCCTCGCAAGCTACTCCACCTATCTGCGGGTCCACGCCCGCACCGCCGCGGACCGGCTCACCACCCGCCGCGCCGAAACCGCCGAGCGCGCCACCGCACTGCGCGCCGCCGCCGCGGACCTTGCGGCGGCCCGCGAGCAGCAGGCCGCCGCCGAGACGCGCGCCGAGTCGGCCGACGCCTCACTCGCCGCCCAGCGCGCCCGTCTCGACCAGCTGCGCTCCTCCGCCGCCTACCAGGCCATCGAGCAACTGGCCGACCTGGAACGCCTGGTGCGCACCTGCGAGCAGACCGCGCGGCAGACGAGCGCCGAACGCGAACGCCGCACCGCCGCCACCGGCCGCGCGCGAGCCGAGGCCGAACACGCCGCCCGGCTCGCCGCCGAACTCGACGCCGCCGTCTCCCGGGACGCCGCCACCGTCGCCGACCACGCCCACACCGCTGGCCTCCCCTGGACCCCGGCGGACGCCGAGCCCGCCCGCCTCGCCGAGCGCTCCGCCGCGCTGGCCGCCGCCCGCCACGAGGGCGTCGGGGCCGTGCGCGGCGCCCAGCAGGCGGCACGCGGGGCCGAGCAGACCCGTGACCTTGCCCGACTCTCCCTCGACCGCGCGCAGGAGGCCGTCGCCGCGGCCGAAACCGCCGAAACGGCCGCCGAGGCGGCCCTCGAATCCGCCCGTGAAGAGGCCCGTACGGCGCTCCGTCAGTGGACGGAGGTACACGGCGCGCTCCTCGCCCGAGCGGAGCGAGATGGGGGTCCCCCCGGCCGAAGGCTGGGGGAGGGGGCCGGCCGACTCGCCGAAGCCCTCGAACTCGTCGGCGAGGCCGAGGCGGTCACGCTTGCCGACGCCTTCACCGAGGCCACCGCTCCCGCCGTGCAGGAACTGCGCGACACCCTCGCCTCCCTGCGCGCCCTACGCACCGACGTCGAGCGCCGCCGCGCCGAGACGGAAGCCGAACGCGACCGGATCGCCGCCGAGCAGGACGATGCTCCACCTCCGGCCCGCGGACGTGCTGCCGAGCGCGCGCTCGGCGACGGTGTGCCGTTGTGGCAGCTCGTCGACTTCGACGACGACCTGACGAATCGTCAGAGAGCGTACCTGGAAGCGGCGTTGGAGGCGTCGGGCCTTCTCGACGCCCTCGTCACCGCCGATGACACCGTCGTGACGGCCGGGCGCAGCGAGGGCTACCTCCGTGCCGGTGCCCCGGTGAGCGGACCGAGCCTCGCCGACCTCCTGAAGCCCGACAACCCCGACAACCCCGGGGGCGCCGGGGACCCCGACAACACCGGGGACCCCGCCGTGGTCCCGGCCGCGCGGATCACCGCCGTACTGCGCTCCGTCGCCGTCACCGGCGACCTCGACACCGGGACCCCGCAGATCAGCCCCGACGGCCGGTACGCGGCCGGGGTCCTGGTCGGTGCCCACACCAAGGAGCACGCCGAGTACGTCGGCGCCACCGCCCGCGCGCGCCGACGCGCGGCCCGGATCGCCGCCTGCGAGACGCTGCTGGCCGAACTCGCCGACCGGCTCGACGAGGTGGCGCGCGAGCAGGCCCGTACGGAAGCCGCCCTGGAGGCGTACGCCGCCGCCCGAGCCGCCCTGCCCCGCACCACCGGCATCACGCAGGCCCTGCGCGAACTCGACAAGGCCACGGCGAGGCTGCGCGCCACCCGCGACACCGCCGACGCCGCCCAGGCGTCGTACGACGAGTCGGTGGCCGCCTGTTCGGTCGCCGAGCGTGCCCTGCGCCGTACCGCAGCCGAGCACGCCATCGAGATCGAGCGCGTCGACGCCGTCGAGACCGCCACCCGCGCTTTTGAGGCGGCGGTACGCGAACTCACCGTCCGCCGCCGCGAACACGTCCGCCAGCTTGAGGCCGCCCAGGCAGCCGCCGACCGGCTCACCGCCGCCGCCGAGGACGAGGAGGCGGCGCTGGACGCCGAGCGCGCGGCGCGCCGCCGGCACACCGAGGAGGCGGCGGGACTTCAGGCCCTTCAGGAGGCCGTCGGGGCCGAGGCGCAGGAGGTGATGCGCCAGGTGCAGGAGGCCGAGGACGGGATCGACGCCCTGATGAGGGAGGCCGAGGCGGCTCGCACGGCCCAGCACGCCGCGATCGCGGGCACCGCCGCGGCCGAGGCCCGCCGTACGGCCGCCGCCGAGGCCCGGTCGGTCGCCGCGGCGGAGGAGAAGGACACCGCCCGCGGCCTGCGCCCGTACGCCGCCCGCGAACTCCTCGACATCCTGCGCTGTCCGCCCGGTCTCGCCTGGCCCGCCCAGGAGGCCGACTGGGCCGGCGAGGCACTCCCGCCGGCCGTGATCGCCGTACACGAGGCGATCCTCTCCGCGACCCGCGACCTCACCCCCACCGAAACCAGCCTCAAGCAGTCCGTCACCCGTCTCACCAAGGCGCTGGACGACCTGCAGGCGCAGCTCGCCGCCGCCGGCCAGGACTACCGGCCCGAATGGGACGGCTCCGACGGGGTCATCCTCGTCCGCGTGGCCGACGAGGAGGGCCCGCTGCCCGTCGCCGCCTTCGCCCAGAAGATCGCGGCACACCGCCGTGACCAGGCCGAACTGCTCTCCGATTCCGAGCAGCGCATCCTGGAGGACGCCCTGCTCACCCGGCTCGCCCAGCAGATCCACGACCGCACCGTCGACGCCCGTGACCTGATCCGGCGGATGAACACCGACATGCGGGCACGCACGATGTCCTCGGGGACGACGGTCGGCGTGAGCTGGCTGCTCGCCGACCATCTCGACGACGAGCAGCGCGCCGTCTGCGTCCTCCTCGACGCCGACGCCGCCCGCCTCGGCCCCGAAGGTCTCGCCCGGGTGCGCACCCATTTCGCCGCGCAGATCAAGACCGCCCGCGCCCGCCACCGCGACCAGCCCTACCGGGAACTCCTCGCCGAGGTCCTCGACTACCGGCGCTGGCGGCAGTTCGCGTTCCAGCTGGTACGTCCCGACAAGACGGAGGAGAGGCTCACCCGCGCCCGGCACAGCCGTCTGTCGGGCGGGGAGCAGTCCGTGTCGCTGCACCTGCCGCTGTTCGCCGCCGCGCACGCCATGCTCAACTCCGCCGACCCGCACGCCCCGCGCCTGCTCGCCCTCGACGAGGCCTTCGCGGGCGTGGACGACACCGGGCGCGGCGAACTCATGTCGCTGGCCGCCCAGTTCGACCTCGACCTGTTCATGACCGGCTACGACCTGTGGGCCGCCCACGCCTCCGTGTCCGCCTCCGCCCACTACGACCTCGCGCACACCGCCGTCGACCACACCGTCTCCGCGCTGCTGCTCGTCTGGGACGGCGACCGGCTCCTCGCCGATGACACCGGCGATCTCACCGCCGCCCTCGGCTCGCCCGGCACCCGGCGCGTCCCGACGCCCGAGGAGGCCGCGGTTGTCGACTGAACCGCGTGAGCACCGTGAGTACGACGAGTTGCGGGGCGAGGGATGGACTCGGCTGCTCGCCGCCGCCCGCCGCAGGCTGGAGCGCACCGGGGGCGTGCTCGACGGCGACATCGGGCTCGCGCGGCCCAGCGAGGCCGAACGTCGCACCGTCATCGGTATCACCGGCCGCTACCGGCCCGAGACCGCCCAGCGCCTCGCCGTACCCCTGCGCGACCTGGACGGGTATCTGCACGACCGCTACGGCACCGGCCTCCTGACGACCCTCGGCCGGCTCCACGGCCCGCTGCGCGACCGGCCGGCCGAACGGGCCGACGAGGACGCGCGCCGCGAACAGGCCCTGAAATCCGCCCACTCCAGCCGGCTCGCCGGAGAGGGATGGTTCGCCGCGTGGTTGGAGCGGATCGCCGCCGACGGCACTCTCACCCGTCTCGTACGCCGCGGGGACGCACCCCTCCTCGACGCGGCGGTACGCGTCCTGGAAAGGCTCCCCGGTGACCGAAACCGGTTCCCCGGTGACCAGGAACGGCCCCGCGCGCACCCGACCGGCCTCCTGCCGCTTCCGGTCCTCGCGGAGTGGGCGACCGGCGACACCAAGGCCCTCGTTCCCGGCACCCCGCTCGAACAGCTCGTCCTGCGCGCCCTCGCCCAGCGCGGCGGCGACAGTTCTGCCGTACCGCGCGAGCGGGCCGGGCGGCGCGCCCTGTGGGAGAGCGCCGGAGCCATTGCCGACGACCTCGCCAGCCAGGTACTCGTCCTCAACATCGGGGCCGAGGGCGACACCGTGGTCTGCGACTGGCTGCGCGATGCCGCCGACTTCGGCATTCCCTTCCGGCTCACCCTCCACCAGCTCGCGACCGACCCCGTCGTCCCCGCCGCCCGCACCATTTTCGTCTGCGAGAACCCGGCCGTACTGCGCGCCGCGGCCGGCGAACTCGAGGACACCGGCGCCGCCCTCGTCTGCACCGAGGGCGTCCCGTCCGCCGCCTGCCACAAACTGCTCGGCGACGCCGTAGGCGCGGGAGCCCGGCTGCACTGGCGCGCCGACTTCGACTGGGCCGGCCTGCGTATCACCGCGGACGCCGTGGCCCGCCACGGTGCCCGCCCCTGGCGGATGACCGCCGCCGACTACACGGCGGCACTCAGCAAGGGCGAGTCCACACCGCTCGCGGGACCGCCCGCGGCCAGCCCCTGGGACCCCGAACTGGCACGTGCCATGGAGGAGTCGGGCAGCACGGTCATGGAGGAACGCCTCCTCCCGGCGCTCCTGTCCGACCTCATCCGCACCTGACCCGGCGAGTCCGGTGGCCGGCTCGATCTGTTCACCCGGGAGTGTCGTCCGGTGTTCACCCACGAGTGGGGGCCTGGGGTCGAGGACGAGTTCGAGGACGCGGACGAAGGCCTTGGCCAGGAGCTGTTGATTCAGCTTGGGCACTCTCGATTGAGACCTTCATCGGCCGGAACCGGTGCGTCAGGCGCCTTCGCCGGTTCGTTCGCGTTCCGTGTCCGGGGAGAAGCGGAGTCGGTGGGGGACCAGCGATACCCGCGTTCCGTTGCGACGCTGCCTCGCAGAGTCAGACCTTGACGACGCGGACGTCGGGGCCGCACAGCATGAGGAGGTCTTCTGGGTCCGAGGTCAGGACGGTCACCGGCGCGGGCGAGGCCAGCGCGGTGGCGGCCACGATGGCGTCGAGGGCGTACTTGTGGCCGTGCAGGCCGGCTGCGGCGAGGAGTTTGCCGGCGTGGCGGGCGATGGCTTCGGTGGGCGGGATGATGTTGACGCGGGAGACTGCGTAGTCGAAGCGGGCCTGGTTGGTCTTCGGGTCACGGGCTTCGACGAGGGTTACGGAACTGGTGACGACACGGATGTCCTCGGCCTCGGCCGCGGCCAGCCACTCGGTGAGCTCGGGAGTGCGCCGTACGAGTTTGGACAGGCCCTCGCAGTCCAGGACGAGCGCGCCGCTCACGCGGCGTCCGCCGAGCCGGCCGAGTCACCGCGCAGGATCGCTCGCTTGGCCTCGACCGCGGCCTGGTCGACGGGGCCGTGTTCGGCTTCGGCGTCCTCGATGAGTTCACGCAGTCGGTCCCGTTCCAGTTGGCGCTGGATGAGGGCTTCGACGTAGGCGGACATGCCGCGCTTGCCAGTACGTGCCTTGAGGGCGGCGATGGTGCCTTCGTGGAGCGAGACGGAGACCGGACGGACGGGGCCTTCGCCGGGGGCGGGGTCGGGAGACGCAACCATGAAGTCATTTTAACAAAACTCTTGTTATTCGGTGGGTGCTTCCGTGTCTCCGTAGCCGTCTGGAGGCGGGTGGTGGACTGCGCTGCGGGGTAGAGAGGATCGGTGATCGCCAAGCATGCCGACACGTCCCGCGGGATGACGCGCGAGGAGCTGCTCGCACTTCCTGCGGCCGTGGACCTGGAGACAGCGAACCGCGCACTGTCCCTCAGCCGGACTACCGGGTACGACCTTGCCAAGCGCGGCCGGTATCCGTGCACGGTCCTCCGCCTGGGTAACGCCTATCGGGTGGTCACCGCCGACTTGCTCAACCTGCTCCACATCGAGGAACCGGAGAGCGTGAGGGCCGAAGAGCCGGCTGGCATGACGCCGACGGCCGAGTCCAGTCGTCCCCCTTTGGGCTGTTGCTGTTGTTGCGCGTGCCGCTGCGCTCGTCGGTGCGAGGGGTGCACGCGATGGGCCTGCGAATCCTGAGCGCCGACTCACCTGTGCGATGTCGACAAGCTGTGTCAGCATGGTGCAACGAGGGGCTGTTCAGGCAGGTGTCTTGCCTCGCCGGGTGGCGGGGAGCGCAAGGGGAGCGCGGACGCCTTTGGACCGTGCAACACGGGATGCGGACGGCTGGACCGCTACACGTGCTCTGATCTGCGAAAACAGGATCTGATGCGACCACGAGGCACACCCCATCACGATCTCTATCGACCTCGTAATGCGTAGGTCTCGGTTCGAATCCCGAGACGGATCCGCTGAAGCCCAGCTCAGATCTTGTCTGAGCTGGGCTTCTTGGTTCAGCGGATGCGACCGCGACGCTGGGCGCGTGCCGCGGGGCTGTCGGTGAACGCGTCTCCCATGCGCCGCATCACGTCGTCCGACAGGGCGATCTCCCCTTCACGTACCGCCGGGTCCGACTTGATCCGAGTGTGCCGAAGGATCTCCATGGGCTGCCGACGGGACTACTTCGCGTCGGCATAGCACTCCACCACCGCCGTCGTGAACGGGAACCGCACCGGTGTCTCGCCGAAGGCGATCCGCCCGGCCAGATCTCCGGCGGCGCGGACAGCCTCCGCGACTGCCTGTGCCTCCTCGGCCGGGCAGTGCACGATCACCTCGTCGTGCTGGAAGAAGACCAGTTCGGCCTTCATGTCTGAGATCGTCCGGCGCAGGGCGGCCATCATCAGCAGCGCCCAGTCGGCGGCGCTGCCCTGGACGACGAAATTCCGGGTGAAGCGGCCCCGGGCGCGTGAGTTGCGTGAGGCGTATCCCGGGGTGAACTGCTCGTCGTGGCCCACGGCTTGGGCGTCCTCCTGCGGCATACCCGCCTCGCCGTCGTCCCCCGATCCCGCGGCAGGTGGACACGTGCGGCCCAGCCAGGTCCGTACGAGGCGCCCCTCTTCGCCCGCCCTTGCCGCGTCGTCGACGTATGCCACGGCCCGCGGGAAGCGGCGGCGTAGTGCGGCGAGGTTCTTCAGGCCGTCGCCGGAGGTCTGCCCGTACACCGCGCCCAGCACGGCGATCTTCGCCATGTCGCGGTCGCCCGAGAACGCCCGGTCCGACACCGCCTTGTAGAGGTCGCCGGGCTGTCCGGCCACCTCCATCAGACCCGGGTCGCGGGAGATCGCGGCCAGCACTCGCGGCTCCATCTGATCGGCGTCCGCGACGACGAGGCGCCAGCCCGGATCCGCGACGACCGCCCGCCGGATCACCTTCGGGATCTGCAACGCGCCGCCGCCGTTGGTCACCCAGCGGCCGGTGACCGTCCCGCCCGGTACGTACTCGGCTCTGAAGCGGCCGTCCCGGACCCAGTTCTGCAACCAGCCCCACCCGTGTGCCGTGTAGATCCGGTACAGCTTCTTGTACGCGATGAGCGGGGCGACGGCGGGGTGGTCGATCTCCGCCAGCTCCCGGCGCCGGGTGGATCCGACCTTGATGCCCGCCTGAGCAAAGGCCTTGATGACGTCCGCCGGCAGCTCGGGCCGCACGCGTCGGCCGAACGCGGCCGACACCTCGTCCGCCAGCTCGGTCATCCGGCGCGGCTCGCCGCCGCCCGCGTACCGCTCGCCGAGCAGTTCGTTCAGCACGCCCCGGTGCACATCGGCCCGCCACGGCAGGCCCGCCCGGTTCATCTCGGCGGCCACCAGCATCCCCGCGGACTCGGCCGCCGTGAGCAGCCGCATGCGGTCCGGGTGCTCCGCCGTTTCGTGCCGTCGCTGCTGGTCGGCGTACACCTGCAGCAGTGCCTCGAGCGGGACGGGCACAGGCAGCGGCTCGAAGAGCGAGGACTGCGAGCCGGGCTCGGGCGACCGCTGCGGCGGATCGGGCGGTACGGGTGTGTTGCGCAGCCGGGCCCAGGCCGCGGCCGCGGAACGGGGCTCGCCGAGCCGGCCCTCGTGGCCGAGCAGCAGCAGCTCCGCGTCCTCGATGTCGTAGCACCGCTCGACGCGGACGCCCGCGGCGAGCAGGCGCGGGTAGATCTCATGCGTGGACCGCCAGACCCAGCGGGCGGCCCCGGGCCGCGCGCGGACGGCCTCGGCCAGGTCGTTCTCCCTACGAACGGGCCCAGCAGGTAGCCCGTCGGGCCCCAGGGGTACGACGTGCACCTCGCCCTCGCCCTCGACGAGGGCCCACCGGTCGCTCATGGTTTCGAGTGTGACAGCGGGCACTGACAAAGACCGGCGCGAAGGGGCCGTCCCCGGCCGCACCGGCATGCCCGGCCCGAATCGGGTCTCTCAATTCGCAGAACTCTCTTGCGACCACATCCCGGTGCCGGGATCCTCCCACCATGGCTGTGGAACCGCACTGCTCGAAGTGCTGCCCGGTGGAGGAGCCCGCACTGGCCGAGCCCGACCGGCTCTCCAGTGGCGCGGCGGCCTGGGTGCTCGGCGTCGCGACGCTGCTTGTGGGCGGATACGTGCTGCTGATGTGGGGAGCGAGTCGGCTGTTCGGGTGAGGGGAGGGCCGAGGTGCCTGGGACGGGGCGGGCCGGGATGGAGCCGATCGAGTAGCGGTGGTCGTCGACGGGCCAGCCCGGCGGTACTTCGCGCGGCTGCGGGCACACCTGAGGTGCGTGCCCGGCCGGGCACGCACCTCAGGTTCGGACCGCGGTCAGCTCTGCTTCGGCCGGCCCTTGCCCTGCATGTGGGACGGCGCAGCCTGCGTCTCCGGCCGGCCGGGCTGCGTCTCCAGCGACTCGTTGTGCTGCTGGGTGCCGCGCTCGGCCGCGTGGCGGGCCTGCTGCTGCTTGCGGTCGCGGTTCTTGTTCTTCGCCATGTCGTTTCTCCTGAGAGAGACTTGGGGGAATGGTGCGTCGTCCCCACGAATGGGGGCGAGGTTCACGTCAGTCACCTTCGCAGGACCCGGCCAAGAGCACACTTCGAAGCGTCACAGCGCGTAATGACGGCCGGTCAGGCTACCTGCGCATCGCTCGTACGGCGGCAGCAGCGAGGCCGTCACGGCGATCACCGCGCACGCCGAGGCCGTTGCGCCCAGCGACTGCCACGGCACCGCCACCGTGACCGGCGCGGACAGCCTGGCGAGTGCCGCGCCCAGGCCCGCCAGGTTCACCGCCGTCACGGGGACGCCGAGCACCACGCCGATCGCGACGCCGAGCAGGCTCTCGCCCGCGACCACCCGCAGCACCTGGGCCCCGGGTGGCGTCCGCCAGCCGTAGAGCTGCCAGTTCACCGCATCGGACCGAGGTGGCCATGACGAGGGTGTTGGCGAGGGCCGTCGCCGTGTACACCAGGGCGATCCCCAGCACCACCAACAGGCCGAGCCGGGTCTGTGGGCTGGTACGCGGGTGGGTGTCGCGGAGGTCACCGGCCACCAGCGGCAGCCTGCCGACCGTTTCCCCCGCGCCCGGATCGGTCACCGCGCGGGCGTGGGACTTGGTGAGCGCCGTGCCCTCCTCCCGTACGAAAACCGCCGTAGTCGCCGACGGCGACAGGACGGTTCCCGGCACGTCCACCGGATTCAAGTCCGGTCCAGTCACGACCAGTTCGGCTGCCGTCCGCGTCCGTGCCTCTGCCGCCGTCGCCTCTGCCACGCTCCAGGCCGAGCCCAGCAGGGACCCGGCCAGCGTCACGGTGACACCAGTACCCGGCCCAGCCACGGTGCACCTTGCGCGCCCAGCACACAGCCCGCCGCCGAGGCGGCCGCCCCCACGGCCAATGCCTCCGCCAGCAGCAGCCGCCGCAGCTGCCCGGGGGTCGCCCCGGCCGTACGCAGCAGGCCGAACTCCTGCCTGCGCAGCGCCACCGCGAAGGCGAACGTCGACGCGACGACGAAGACCGAGACGAAGCCGGTGACTCCGGCGGCCGTGCCTAGCAGGGCATTGACCGCCATCAGTGCCTCCGCGTCGCGCTCCGGGCCTACGTCGGCGGCCGCGGCGTCGACGCCCACGGCGTCCCGCGCACCGTCCTGCGTGACCGGGCCGAGGGTGCGCAGCTCGCGCACGAGTTCAATATCCACAGGCTGTGGATGGGTGAGCTTCTTTGCCACCCGGGTCGTCGAAGGGCCCCGCTCCACCCTGCCCAACAGCGAACCCAAGCTGCGGGCCCTAATCGACAAGCTGAGCGCGAAGTACGGCACCGTGCTGGTGGTCGTCGACCAGCCCGCCAACATCGGCGCCCTGCCGCTGGCCGTCGCCCGCGACGCGGGCTGCCTGGTCGCCTACCTGCCCGGGCTGACTATGCGCCGGATCGCCGACCTCTACCCCGGCGAGGCCAAGACCGACGCCCGCGACGCGTTCATCATCGCCGACGCCGCCCGCACCATGCCCCACACCCTGCGCGCCCTGGCCGCCACCGACGAGACCATCGCCGAGCTCGACATGCTCGCCGGATACGACGACGACCTCGCCGGCGAAGTCACCCGCACCGCCAACCGGCTGCGCGGCCTGCTCACCCAGATCCTGACGATCCTGCATGCCAAGGCTGAAAGCGCCGGACGGGAAGTCATCGCCGTGGACCCCCGCAACACCTCCCGCGAGTGCCCCGAATGCGGGCACACCGCGAAGGAGAACCGGCCCACACAGGAGAAGTTCCACTGCGTCTCGTGCGGCCACCACGCGCACGCTGACACGGTGGGCGCTCTCAACGTTCTACGGGCCGGGCTGGTCCGTCGCGACGCCAACCCGGCATAGCGAGAACCCCCGTCCTTCAGGGCGGGGAGGAGTCACGCTGTGGTCCACGAAGCACGACCACCACGGCGACCGACCCTTGACGAAAGAGATAGGGGCACCCCCCGGTGTATTGACCTACCGCCCGGCCGAGCGCACCAGCTGGGCGTACGTCTCCGGCGCCGGACGCAGCCGCCGGCTTAGCAGGGTGCCCGGGTCGACCCCGTACCGTCCATGAAGCCCGCCGCGATCGCCGAGTAGGCCGATTCGGCGGCCCGGGGTAACTGCGACCATCCTGGTAGCGGCGGCCCATTCTCGTGAGGAGGCACATCCATGTCAGCAGGGCACACGGTGGTAACCACCGGGCCCGCGCCGGAGTCCGAGCCAGGGCCCGGGCCCGGGCCCGCGTCACAGCCCGCGGCCGGGGCAGACCCCGTGGTCAAGGAGATGCAGCGCGCGGTCGACGGCATCTCGCAGCGCATGCTCGCGCTCACCGTCCGCCGCCTGGAGCGCGACGTCCTGGTGTCGCGGACCGTGTGTCCCACCGTGCCGGCGCGGGTGGAGTACGAGCTGACCGAGGTGGGCCCCAGCCTCACCCGCCTCATCAAGCCCCTCACCGACCGGTCCCTCTGTCACCGCTCCGCGGTCGCCGGTGCGCGACGCGCCTGGGACGGGGACACCGGCTGATGGAGACGGTCGAGCGGGCCTTCGGGGCCGCGCTGTACGCCCACGACGACACCGGTCTCGACGCGGGCGCGTCGCTGCTCGCCGCCGATTCGGCGCGCTGGCCGGACATCGGCCGGGAAGTGCTGCGGCGCGGCGAGGGGTTTGTACGGCAGGCGTGGGAGCGCGGCTGGCAGCCGGCCGACGTCGTACGCCTGGTCCGGCGCGACCTCGATGACCGGCACGTACGGCTCCTCGCCGATCTGGTCGCCGCCGAGGGCCGGCGGTACGCCGGGCTCCCGCCCCGCTGGTCCGGTCAGTTGCGCGATCTCGACGCCCGGGTGTGGTGGGAGAGCGACGGTGAGTACGCCCAAGGCCTCGCCCGGCGCGAGTCCGCCGACCGGTTCTCGCTGACCACCGCGTTGCTGGAGCTGCTGCGCCTGCTCATCCGGCTCCCGTCGATCGAACCGGTCGGCCCCGTTCCGGGCGACCCGGTGCACGTACCGCCGCCGGCGCACGACGAGCCGCGCATGCTCACCCGGATCCGGGCGCTGCTCGCCAAGGCGGAGGCGACGGAGTACCCGGAGGAGGCGGAGGCGCTGAGTGGCAAGGCGCAGGAGCTGATGGCCCGGCACAGTGTCGACGAGGCCGTGCTCGCGGCCGCCCGTGGGGGTACGAAGGACGCGCCCGGCGCCTGCCGGATCGGTGTGGACGCCCCGTACGAAGAGGCCAAGGCCGTACTGCTCGACGCGGTGGCCTCGGCGAACCGTTGCCGCGCGGTGTGGAACGGCGCTTTCGGTTTCTCCACGGTCGTCGGTTTCGAGGGGGACCTGGAGGCGGTCGAACTGCTCTATACCTCGCTCCTCGTCCAGGGCACGGCGGCGATGAGCCGTGCGGAGGCGGGCCAGCGTGCCGGCGGCCGTAAACGGACGAAGACGTTCCGGCAGTCGTTCCTGCTGGCGTACGCGACCCGCCTCGGCCAGCGGCTGGCCGCCGTCACCGGGCATGTCATCGAGGAGGCGTCCGGGACGCTCCTCCCGGTGCTGGCGGCACGGGAGGTGGCGGTCGCCGACCGCGCGGAGCGGATGTTCCCCGAGACCACGACCACGAGGCTGCGTGGCGCGACAGACCGGGACGGCTGGGAACACGGCACAGCGGCGGCGGACGACGCCCACATGTCGAAGCAGCCCCGCCCCCGGATCCGCCCACCGGCCTGACCGGCTGAGCCCGGCCCCCGTCCCCGGCTCCCACGTCCCCGGCCCCCGTCCTCGGCCCTCGCCACGGCGCCGGCCCCGACGGTAGGACGCGGCCCCCCCCGCACATGGCAGGGCGGGCCTGCGCCCCGTCGTGCCCGACATGGAATGCCGGAGCAGCTCCGAGGGGCAGGCCCGCCCCTGAACGACAGCCTGACGTCAGGTCAGGGCGTCGGGAAGCCGGACGGCAGCTCGGACGGCAGGTCCGACGGCAGACCGGTCCCCGGCTGTCCTTCCGTCCGGGCGAAGGTCTCCTTCAGCCCCGCGCTCCACGAAACCTGCAGCGTCTTGCCGTCGCTCGCCGCCATCGTGCCGCTGGTGCGGTCGGTGTTCCCGTCCATGCACTTGAGCGTCAGCGTCTGCTCCGCGACCGTCCCGGTGCACACGTGCTCGCCGGCCAGCGCGACCTGCTTTCCGTCGATGACCATCGCGACAGTCTTGCCGCCGGTCGTCGAGAGCCAGCTGCCGTCGACACCACCGGGCTTCGTGTCCCCGCCGCCGGACGGAGCACTGGGCTGAGTGGTACCGCCCGCGCCTTCCTTGCCCGCGTCGCCGCCACCGTCCTTGTCGCTGCTGCTGCAGCCGGTCAGTACGAGCGCGCCGGCGAGGGCCGCCGCGGCAGCGATGGTGCGTACGTGCGTGAACACTGGACTCCCCTGGGTCGGTTGCAACGCGCCAAGCTACCAGGAGGACTTGCGCACGCCGGGAAGGAACCCTGCGTGTGCCTCCTCACGCACGCGGACCCGGGACAGCCCGAACTTGCGGAGATGTCCGCGCGGCCGGCCGTCCACGCTGTCGCGATTGCGGACGCGCGTGGCGCTCGCGTCCCGCGGCTGGCGCCGCAACTCCTCCAGCGTGGACCGCCGTTCGGTGTCGGACGTGAAGGGACTGCGCATCAGTTCCTTGAGTTCGGCGCGCCGGGCCGCGTACCGCTCGACGATCGCCTTGCGCTGCTCGTTCTTCGCGATCTTGCTCTTCTTTGCCATCAGACCTTCACTCCCCGCGCGCGGATCCGGGACACGGCGGCCTCGATGCCGATGGCGTCGATCGTCTTGACGGCCTTGGCGGACAGGGTCAGCCGGACGTACCGGCGCTCGCTCGCCAGCCAGTAGCGCTTGCGCTGGATGTTCGGGTCGAAGCGGCGGGACGTGCGCCGGTGTGAGTGGGAGATCTGGTGGCCGAAACCCGGCTTGGCGCCGGTCAGTTGGCAGTGGGCGGACAAGGGTGACGCACCTCTCTCGTTCCGTCGTGGGCGTTCATGTTGAACATGGAAACCATTTCCATATACTACCCACATGGCCCGCAACGAACTCCGCCCGATCATCAAGCTCAGGTCCACAGCCGGGACCGGCTACACGTACGTCACCCGCAAGAACCGCCGTAACGACCCCGACCGACTGACCCTGCGCAAGTACGACCCGGTCGTCGGCCGGCACGCCGACTTCCGCGAAGAGCGCTAGAGGAGGCCCGCAGACATGCAGACCGGAATCCACCCCGCGTACGGCCCCGTCGTCTTCCGCGACAAGGCGGCCGACTTCGCCTTCCTCACTCGCTCGACCGCCACCAGTGACAAGACGGTCGAGTGGGAGGACGGCAACACGTACCCCGTCATCGACGTCGAGATCTCCTCGGCGAGCCACCCCTTCTACACGGGCACGGCACGTGTGCTCGACACCGCCGGTCGCGTCGAGCGGTTCGAGCGCCGCTACGGGCGGAGCCGGGGATGAAGCTGCCCGTCGTCATCGTCGGCGGGCTCCACTCGGACGCCCGCAAGGAGGTCGTGGACCGGCTGCTGCGTACCGTGCCGAGCAGTGTCGCGCTGCACCACGACCTCTCCACGGCGGCCGGGGGAACCGTGCGGCGCACGGTCCGCGACGCGCTCGGCGAGCGGGACGCGGGCGATGCCCCCCTGGTCAACGACTGCGCCTGCTGCGCGCTGCGGGAGGATCTGGTCCCGGAGCTGGAACGGCTGGCCGACGCGGGCCGCACCCGGCTGGCCGTGGTCGAGCTCTGGGACTCGGTCGAACCGAAGGCGATGGCCGAGGTGGTCGTCGCACACGGGGGTGACGTCCTGGACCTCACAAATGTGATCACTGCCGTCGACCCCGCGCTGCTGCTGCCGTACCTCGGCTGCGGTGACGACCTCGCCGAAGCCGGGCTCGAGGCCGCCGCCACCGACCAGCGCACGGTGGGGGACACCTGGGCGCGCCAGCTGGAGTACGCGCCGGTGCTCGCCGTGGTCGACAGTGAGGAGGCCGAGGAGGCGGACGCGGCGCTGCTCGGGCAGCTCCACCCGACCGCCCGCCGAGTGGCGGCCGGCTCCGGCGAACTCGCCGAGGCGGCCTTTGCCGGCTTCGACGTGGAGGCGGCGGCGGCCCGCCAGCACCCGGCCTGCGCGCTGCTGCCGCAGGACGCGGAGGAGTCGGGCGTCGGTACGTTCGTGTGGCACCGCCGCAGGCCCTTCCACCCGGAGCGGCTCTACTCGGCGCTGGAGGACCTGACCTGCGCCGCCGCCCGCAGCCGCGGCCGGTTCTGGCTCGCCGACCGACCGGACACACTGCTGGCCTGGGACGCGGCGGGCGGCGCACTGTGCGTCGAGAACGCCGGCCCCTGGCTCGCTTCGCTGCCCGACGCCGCGTGGGACCTGGTCCCCGCGGTACGCCGGGCCGCCGCAGCGCTCGATTGGCACCCCGAGCACGGTGACTGCTGCCAGCACCTCGTCTTCACCTCGCCCGGCCTCGACCGGGAGGGGCTGGGGCGGCTCCTGGACTCGTGCCTGCTGACCGACGCGGAGTACGCGGCCGGCCCCGAGGCGTGGAGGCGCCTGCCGCATGCCTTCGACTCCCTGCTCGACCCGGTTTCCTGACCCCCTGTCCGCTGCATACCCGTCCGCTGCATACCTGTCCGCTGCACGCCTGTCCCTGCACGTCGCATCCGCTGCACACTCATCCGCTTCCAGGAGGAGAACCATGGCCCGTCGTCCCGACCCCCGCAAGCCGCTGAAGGCCCGCCCCAATCCGCTCGACGCGGCCGGCATTACGTACATCGACTACAAGGACACCGACCTGCTGCGGAAGTTCGTCTCGGACCGAGGGAAGATCCGCAGCCGCCGGGTGACGCGGATCACCGCCCAGCAGCAGCGGCAGCTGGCCCGCGCGGTGAAGAACGCCCGGGAGATGGCCCTGCTGTCGTACTCGGCCTCGGCGCGGTGATGCAGTTGCCGGCTGGACGAGGGATCCTGAACGGCTCGAACCGCGTCTGAGTAACCGAGAAGCGACCCGCCGTGCACGTGCATCTGCCCATGCAGGCGCACGTGAACACAGCTATGATCCGGTGCAGTCGACATCTGCACGATCGGGAGCGAGCTGTGGACGCGTACAACGGCATGGCAGCCACAGAGCTCGACGGGGTCGTCTGGCAGAAGAGCCGGCACAGCAACTCCCAGGGATCGTGCGTGGAGTTCGCCAAATTGCCGGGCGGGAATGTGGCGGTCCGTAACTCACGCCACCCGGAAGGGCCCGCGCTCGTGTACACCCCGGCCGAGATAGAGGCGATGCTGCTCGGCATAAAGGACGGGGAGTTCGACCATCTCGTGGCCGGCGGCTGACCACGGGCAGCGAAAAGCCGGCAGCCGATGGCTGCCGGCCTACTTGTCCTGAAGGCGGAAGAGCGCCCAGACCACCTTGCCGCTGAGCCGGCCCGCCAGCGGATGCCACCCCCAGCTGTCGCTGAACGAGTCGACAAGGAACAGCCCCCGGCCCGATTCGGCGGAGCTGTTCGTCTCGGTGGAGTAGGGCGTCCCGTCCGTGGCCGGGCTCTGGTCGCTGGGGTCGCGTACCGCGCACACCAGCCGGCTCGTCCAGCGCATCAGATGCAATCGCACCGGCGGGTCCTGGTCGCGTGGGGTGTCGGCGGGCAGCGCGTGCCGCAGTGCGTTGGTGACGAGTTCGGAGACAACCAGCGCGACATCGTCGAACCGCTCGTCGAGACCCCATTGGTCCAGTGTCGACTGCGTGAACTTCCGCGCGCCGCGCACCGCTTCGTAGCGGGGAGGCAAGGCGCACGACGCCGAGCCCGACACGGCTGAAGGGTCGATCGGTGGAAGCCCCTGCCTTAACGGCTCGAGCATGGTCGATCCATTCGTCCCCATGCGAGGCTCCCGGGATTCGCGGCCGTAGCGATACTGCGGTGGGTACAGCGTCAACACGAACGAGCACGCAGGTGCGCGAGGACCATGGTTCCGAATGCGTACGGCGGATGCAAGGGCAGATGCACGTGCACGCGCCGGACCTGTCCGGCCCCGTGCCGGTTCTTGCTCATATATTCCTCGCACCATTCGGCGGTCTCCCGGTGCGCTCTCCATTTCCGTAACCGAATGAGTACGGGCTGAAGCGTTTTGATGGCAGACTGCGGAACTCGGGGTTCGGGGGTCCTCGCAGCACACCGTCGGGATGGGGAGGGTTGGAGAAGTGACCGCAGGCGAGTCCTGGGGATTCCCCCAGGCCGAAGGCACTGGCGGAGGATCTGTGGTGCGGCGCATCCTCCTGGGATCACAGCTCAGGCGACTGCGCGAATCCCGTGGCATCACCCGTGAGGCGGCCGGCTACTCGATCCGCGCGTCCGAATCGAAGATCAGCCGCATGGAGTTGGGACGGGTGAGCTTCAAGGCCAGGGATGTCGAGGACCTCCTCACGCTCTACGGAGTCAGCGACGAAGCGGAACGCGCATCCCTGCTGGGCCTGGCCCGCGAGGCCAACGTGGCGGGCTGGTGGCACAGCTTCGGCGACGTTCTGCCCGGGTGGTTCCAGACGTACATCGGCCTGGAGGGAGCGGCCTCGCTCATCCGGATCTACGAAGTGCAGTTCGTCCACGGTCTGTTGCAGACCGAGGCGTACGCACACGCTGTCGTCAGCCGAGGCATCCCCGACGCCCCCAAGGCGGAGATCGAGCGCCGCGTCGCGCTCCGGCTGGAGCGGCAGAAGATACTGGTGTCGGAACGTGCCCCGCTCTTCCATGCCGTACTCGACGAGGCCGCGCTGCGACGGCCGTACGGTGACCGGTCCGTGATGCGGGGGCAGTTGGAGCATCTCGTCGAGATTTCCGAGCGGCCCAACATCACGCTGCAGGTGATGCCGTTCAGTTTCGGCGGCCACGCGGGCGAGGGCGGTGCCTTCACCATGCTGCGGTTTCCCGAGTCCGACCTGCAGGACCTTGTCTATCTGGAGCAGCTGACCAGCGCCCTGTACCTCGACAAGCGCGAGGAGGTCGCCCTGTACGAGCGGGTGATGACGCGCCTCCAGCAGGACAGTCCCGATCCTGACGGCACGCGGGATTTGCTTCGCGGTCTACTCCAACACTCCTGATGCGCAAGTACGATGAGAGATCATCAGGTACGCGCACCCGAAGTAAGGGATGAGATGTCCTTCTTCACCGATCTGGCCCATCAGTACATAGACGGCGAATGGCGGACCGGCAGCGGTTCGTGGGACATCATCGACTTCAGTCCGTACGACGGTGAGAAGCTCGCCGCCATCACGGTGGCCACGGTCGAAGAGGTGGACCAGGCCTACCGGGCGGCGGAGCGGGCCCAGAAGCCCTGGGCGGAGACCAACCCGTACACCAGACGGCTCGTCTTCGAGCGCGCGCTCAGGATCACCGAGGAGCGCGAGGACGAGATCATCGAGGCGATCATCGACGAGCTCGGTGGGACGCGCCTCAAGGCGGTGTACGAGGTCCATCTCGCCAAGGAGTTCCTGCGGGAGGCCATACAGCTCGCGCTGCGTCCGGAGGGCCGGATCCTGCCCTCGCCGGTGGACGGCAAGGAGAACCGCGTCTACCGGCTGCCGGTGGGTGTCATCGGGGTCATCACCCCCTTCAACTTCCCCTTCCTCGTGACGATGAAGTCGGTCGCTCCGGCGCTGGCCCTCGGAAACGCCGTCGTCATCAAGCCCAACCAGAACACCCCGGTGGTGGGCGGCGGCCTGATCGCCAAGATCTTCGAGGACGCGGAGCTGCCGGCCGGGCTGCTCAACGTGCTGGTCACGGATATCGCCGAGATCGGGGACGCGCTCATCGCGCACCCGGTGCCCAAGGTGATCTCGTTCGCGGGTTCCGACCGCGTCGGACGGCATGTCGGCGCGGTGGCCGGGAGCCACTTCAAGCGCACGATTCTGGAGCTGAGCGGCAACAGCGCGCTTGTTGTCCTGGACGACGCGGACATCGACTACGCCGTGGACGCGGCGGTGTTCAGCCGCTTCGTGTACCAGGGCCAGGTCTGCATGGCGGCCAACCGCATCCTGGTCGACCGCAGGGTCGAGCAGGAGTTCACCGAAAAGTTCGTCGCCAGGGTGAAGGCCCTGAAGACCGGCGACCCGCACGACCGGGACACCCAGATCGGTCCGGTCATCAACTCCTTCCAGGCGGAGGCCCTGACGGGTCTGGTGGACGAGGCGCTGGCGGAGGGGGCGACTGCCCTGGTGCACGGGCGGACGCGCGGCAACTTGGTCGAGCCGACCGTACTGGCCGGGCTGCCGGAGGGCTCGCCGATCCTGACGCAGGAGATCTTCGGGCCGGTGGTGCTGCTGGTGCCGTTCGACGGCGAGGACGAGGCCGTACGGATCGCCAACGACAGTCCGTACGGGCTGAGCGGGGCGGTGCACACGGGGAATGTCGAGCGGGGTGTGCGGTTCGCCAAGCGCATCGAGACGGGCATGATCCACGTCAATGACTCGACGATCCAGGACGAGCCGCTGGTGGCCTTCGGCGGCGAGAAGTATTCGGGGATCGGCCGGCTGAACGGGGATTCGACGGTGGAGGCGTTCACCACCCAGAAGTGGATCTCGGTGCAGCACGGGCGGACGCGGTTCCCCTTCTGACTTCCGCGTGTCCGGTGGTTGAGGACAGAAGCTGACCGCAAGGGTCCGTAGCTTTGAGGGTGTCAGGACGGCAAGGCCGGAAGCATGCGTGCGGCACTGGCCGGCACAGCTTCCAGGGCTTCCCAAGCCTCCCGGAAAGGCGGACACCATGGTCACTCACGTTCCCGCAGAGGCCCCCGGCGACGAGCGCGGCGCGCTCCTCTCCTTCGTCGAGGCACAGCGCGGCGCGATCCGGCGCTCGGTCCTCGGGCTGACCGAGGAGCAGGCCGCGAGCCGGCCCAGCGCCAGCGAACTCAGCCTCTCCGGGCTGCTCAAGCATGTCGCCGAGACCGAACTGAACTGGCTGCGAATGGCTCAGCAGAGACCGAACGAGAAGCAGCGCGACGAGGAGACCTGGGCGGACGGCTTCCGGCTGGCCGAAGGGGAGTCGATCCCGGCGATGCTGGCGTTCTGGAACGGCGTCGCCAAAGAGACCGAGGAGTTCATCCGGTCGGTGCCCAGCCTCGACGACACCTTCCCGCTGCCCGAGGCACCCTGGTTTCCGAAGGAGGGCGCGGTCTCGATGCGGTGGCTCGCGCTGCACCTGGCGAGGAGATCGGGCGGCACGCCGGCCACGCGGACATCATCCGGGAGTCGCTGGACGGGAAGGGCGCGTTCGACCTGGTGGCAGAGGAGCAGGAGTACCCTAGTCAAAGTTGATTAAAGGGGTATGGGGATGTCGGCGATCCGGCTGCTGGTGCTCGGTGCGGTCCGTCAGCACGGGCGGGCGCATGGCTATCAGGTGCGCAACGACCTGGAGTACTGGGGCGCGCACGAATGGTCGAACGCCAAGCCCGGCTCGATTTACCACGCGCTGAAGCAGATGGCCAAGCAGGGGCTGCTGCACGCGCACGAGGTCGCGCCGAGCACGGTCGGCGGGCCGCCGCGTACGGAGTACACCATCACCGAGCAGGGCGCCGAGGAGTTCTTCAGGCTGCTGCGCGACGCGCTCACGGCGCACGACCAGAAGACGGACGTGCTCTCGGCGGGCGTCGGCTTCATCGTCGAACTGGAGAGGTCGGAGGCGGTTGCCCTGCTCAACGAGCGGGTGCGGGGCCTGGAGGAGTGGCGGGCGGCGGTCACCGAGTACTACACGCCGCAGGACGGCCCCGAGCAGCTCGGCCACATCGGCGAAATCATGAACATGTGGGTCCACTCGGCGGATGGCGGTGCCGAGTGGACACGCGGCCTGATCGAGCGGATCGAGGGCGGGGCGTACACGTTCGCGGGTGAGGGCGAGAGGTTTGTGGGGGTGCTTGCGGAGGGCGAGGTGAACCCCTTCGCCACCGGGACCCCGCATCCCGGGGATACGGGTTAATCAAGTTTGACTAGATGCTCGGCACCGGCTACGTTCGGAGGTGGTAGTCAAGTTTGACTACTGCTATTGGGCGGGAGGAGCTGGGATTGGTGACGAACGCGATCGTTGTCGAAGGGCTGCACAAGAGGTACGGGGAGAAGCGTGCGCTGGACGGACTCGATCTGACCGTCGAGAGCGGCACGGTGTACGGCGTGCTCGGGCCCAACGGGGCGGGCAAGACCACAGCCGTACGGATCCTCTCGACGCTGCTGCGCCCCGACGGGGGACGTGCGGAGGTCGCGGGATTCGACGTGGCCCGCGAAGCCGCCGAGGTGCGGCAGCGGATCGGGCTGCTGGGACAACACGCGGCGGTGGACGAGGAGCTGAGCGGCCGGCAGAACCTGGAGATGTTCGGCCGCCTGTATCACCTCGGCGCCCGCCGGGCCGGTGTACGGGCGGACGAGCTGCTCGAGCGGTTCGGGCTCGCGGACACCGGGCGCAAGGCGGTCAAGCGGTACAGCGGCGGTATGCGGCGGCGGCTGGACCTGGCGGCCTCCCTGATCACCGAGCCGAAGATCCTCTTTCTGGACGAGCCGACGACCGGGCTCGACCCGCGCGGCCGTACGGAGGTGTGGAACGCGGTGCGCGCGCTGGTCGGCGGCGGGACGACCGTGCTGTTGACCACGCAATACCTGGAGGAGGCCGACCAGCTGGCCGGCCGGATCGCGGTGATCGACCAAGGGCGGGTGGTCGCCGACGGTACACCGGACGAGCTGAAGGGCAAGGTGGGCGGAGACCGGATCGACGTCGTGCTGCACGACGCGGGCCAACTGCGCGCCGCCGCCTCGGTGGTCGGCATGGCCACGCGGGCCGAGCGGGTCGAGACCGACGAGGACCGCCGGGTGGTCAGCGCGCCGGTGGGCGACCGGATGGCCGCACTCACCGAGACGGTACGGGCCCTGGCGGCGGCCGGTATCGAGCCGGAGGACATCGCGGTGCGCAGGCCCACCCTGGACGAGGTGTTCCTGTATCTGACACAGGATCAGAAGGAAGAGGAGGTCGCCGTATGAGTGCGACGACGGCGGGCTGGACGGTCGCGGACTCCTGGACCATGACCAGGCGGGAGCTGGCGCACTGGGCACGGCAGCCGGTGCAGGTTCTCGTCGGGCTGGTCTTTCCGGTGATGCTGCTGCTGATGTTCGGCTATCTGATGGGCGGCGGGAAGGGCATCGAAGGCGACTACGTCGACTTCCTGGTGCCGGGCATGCTCGTACTGACCATGGCGTTCGGCCTGGAGGCGACGATGCTCGCCGTCACGCAGGACCTCAACAAGGGCGTGATCGACCGCTTCCGGTCGATGCCGATGGCGCCGTCGGCCGTACTCGTCGGCCGCAGCTTCGCCGACATGCTGCAGTCGGCGCTCAGCCTGCTGGTCATGATTGGAGTCGGGCTGCTGATCGGCTGGCGCTGGCACGGCGGTCCGGGGGCGGCGCTGGGAGCGGTGGGCCTGCTGCTCCTGTTGAGGTTCGCCATGCTGTGGATCGGCATCCATCTGGCGATGGTGGCCGGAAAGCCGGAGATGGTGCAGGCGGTACAGATCCTCGTCTGGCCGGTCGGCTTCCTCTCCAACGCCTTCGCAGCGCCCGGGTCGATGCCCGGCTGGCTGGGCGCGTTCGTGGAGTGGAACCCCATGTCGGCGACGGCCACGGCGGTACGGGAACTCTTCGGCAACCCGGCCGCGGCCGGCACGTCGTGGGCGGCGGAGCACGCGGGACTGCTGGCGGTGGCATGGCCGGTGGCGCTGGTGGCGGTCTTCTTCCCGCTGGCGGTGCGGCGGTTCAGGCGGCTGAGCCACTGAGTGGACTTGCGGGGGCGGGGCCGGGCGGGCGGCTGGGCGCGCCCGGCGGGGTCCGGCCCGGCGGTGAGTGGAACCTGCCGGGTGTCCGCGGTGTATCAGAGGTAGTTGCATCCACCGCGGACACCAGGGGGGACCATGCGTGGGGGAATCGCTGCAGTGAGGGCGCTGGTCGCGGCCGGCCGCAAATCAGTGGTGGAAGGCGGTCGCCCTGTCTTCGTCGTGGCTCAGCGGGTGGGTCTGGCTGCGCAGTTCGGGCAGGATCCGTTCGAAGTCCTCCAGCAGGAGGTCGCTGAGGTCGGCCGAGAAGCCGTTGCGGCAGACCACCCGGAGCACGGAGAGATCGGTGCGGTTTTCCGGGAAGGTGTAAGCGGGCACGAGCCAGCCGTGCTCGCGCAGTCTGCGGGACACGTCGAAGACATCGAAGGCCGTCACGTCGGGCGCGGTGGTGAAGGCGAACACCGGCAGCTCGTCGCCACGGGTCAGGAGCCGGAAGTCGTCCAGCCTCTCGATCCGGTCGGCGAGGCCGCGCGCCACGTCCCGGGTCGTCTGCTGGACTGCTCGGTAGCCGTCCCGGCCCAGTCGCAGGAAGGTGTAGTACTGCGCCACCACCTGGGCGCCGGGACGGGAGAAGTTGAGGGCGAAGGTAGGCATGTCGCCACCCAGGTAGTTGACGCGGAAGACCAGTTCCTCGGGGAGTTCGGCGGGCGAGCGCCACAGCGCCCAGCCGACCCCCGGGTAGACCAGCCCGTACTTGTGACCAGAGGTGTTGATGGAGGCGACCCTCGGCAGCCGGAAGTCCCAGATCAGGTCTTCGTCGATGAAGGGAGCGACCATCGCGCCGGAGGCGCCGTCCACATGCACCGGCACATCGAGGCCCGTGCGTTCCTGGAGGGCGTCCAGTGCGGCGCAGACTTCGCCCACCGGCTCGTACGAACCGTCGAAGGTGGACCCGAGTACCGTCACCACACCAATGGTGTTCTCGTCGCAGAGAGCGGCCGCGGCCTCGGGGTCGAGGTGGAAGCGGTCTCCCTCCATGGGCACCTGGCGCATCTCCACCTCCCAGAAGTTGCAGAACTTCTCCCAGCAGACCTGGACGTTGACGCCCATGACGAGATTCGGCCGGGCGGTTCCGGGATAGCGGCCTCCCTCCTTCCGCGTGGCGGCGTGCCGCGCCCAGCGGCGCTTGAGAGCCATGCCCGCCAGCATGCAGGCCTCGCTGGAGCCCGTGGTCGAACAGCCCACCGCCGTACCGGGGTCCGGGGCGTGCCAGAGATCGGCGAGCATCGCCACACAGCGCCGCTCGAGCTCGGCGGTGCGCGGGTACTCATCCTTGTCGATCATGTTTTTGTCCCGGCACTCGCCCAGCAAAACGTCGGCCTGCGCCTCCATCCAGGTGGTGACGAAGGTGGCCAGATTGAGCCGGGAGTTCCCGTCGAGCATCAGCTCGTCGTGCACCAGTTGGTAGGCGGTGGCGGGCGGCAGCGGGGCGTCCGGGAGCTGGTGCTTGGGCGGGGCAGTGGTCATGCCGCCCACCGGATTGGCCTCGCCGAAGAAGGGGTTGAGAGCGAGTCGTCTCCGCTCGTCGCTTTCGGTTTCGTCGCGGCGGGTGCCGCCCTGGTGAAGCGCCATATCTGCTGTCTCCTAGCGAAGTGGGGTGCCGTCGTCGTGGAGTTGCATCTGGGGGCGGCCGGTGACCAGCAGCCAGGCGGGGAGTGTCGCCACACAGAGGAGAGGGAACACGGTGGGGTCGGCGACCAGCACCGCGGCGGTGAACAGGCTCAGCCAGCCCTGCCGGGTGACGGCGAGCAGCACACCCAGCACCCCGCAGACCACGCCCAGCGTCGGGTGCACGGACGGGACGAGCGCGTAGGCGCACAGCCCCAGCGCGGCGCCGACGAAGACGGAAGGAAAGATCCGGCCGCCGCGGAGCCCGCAGGACGCGGCGGTCAGCACCGCGGCGAGCTTCACCACGGTCAGCAGCGCCAGCTCTCCCGCCGAGTAGGCCCCCGGGTCGGCGGCCAGCTCCTTGACCTGGTCGAGGCCCTTGAAGAGGGTGAGTGGGCCGCCGAGGGCACCGAGCAGCCCGAGCGCCAGTCCGCCGGCCGTGAGCACCAGCAGGGGATGCTTCAGCCGGTGGAACGTCCGGTGGAGGTGCGGGAAGGCGTATACAGCAGCCATGGTGAGCGCGGCGGCCACCGAGGTGATCACCATGGCCGCCAGGACATCCCCCCAATGCGGCCGCGGAAGGGCGGGCAGCCCGAGATCGAAGGTCGGACTGCCGACCAGCACCGTGGTCAGTGCACCCGCCCCGGCGGCGACCAGGGGGCCGAAGAGCTTGTCCCACAGCGAGCCGGGCCCCGGCCGTGCGGTGAGCGCTTCGGAGAGGACCAGCGCGGCCGCGACCGGCGTGCCGAACAGCGCGCCGATCGTGCCGGCTGCTGCGAGGTGGAGCCAGAGCGCTGCCGGGACGCGCGGCAGAGCTCTGCCGCCGAGCCAGTAGGCGAGGGCGATGTTGGCCGCGGTGATCGGGTTCTCAGGGCCGAGGCTGACCCCGCCGGCCAGGGCGAGTGTGGAGGCCAGCAGAAGGCTGGGCACCGTCCCGGCCGGGAGCGGGGGATCGACGAGTCCGGTAGTGGCGGGGTCGGGTCCGGCGTGCCCGTGCACCTTCCACACCACGAGCCCTACCGCGAAGCCGGTCGCGGTGAGCATGACGATCATCCAGAGCGAGGAGTACCGACCGACGCCAAGGGCGTCGGGGAGTGTCTCCCAGAGCACGTTGCGGAACTTCTCCGCCAGCGCGCTCACCCCGAGGAGCACAAGGCTTGCTCCGACCCCGACCACGAGGGAGGGCACGATCAGCGGCAGCAACGTGCGCGCGCTCGGGGTGGGTCGCGTCTCGAGGGCCACGGGCTCACGTTAATGGGAGAAATGCGACAAAGCAGGTCAATGTATTCGGCGCGCGGGCTGGTCCGTTGGAGCGGAAGTCGTATGGCCGGGAGGCGGGCGGGCCGGGGGCCGCGGCCCGTACGCCCCGACCTGTACGCGCGTCCTCACAGTTTGGAGATCACGACCGCCGTGCCGTACGCGCACACCTCGGTGCCGACGTCGGCCGCCTCCGTCACGTCGAAGCGGAACATCAGCACGGCATTAGCGCCGCGCGCCTTCGCCTGCTCGACCAGCCGGTCCATCGCCTGGTTCCGAGTCTCCACCAGCGTCTTGGTGAGTCCCTTGAGCTCACCGCCGATCATCGACTTAAGGCCGGCGCCGATCTGGCTGCCCAGGTGCCGCGAGCGTACGGTCAGACCGAACACTTCCCCGATGACCTGCTGCACCTGGTGGCCCGGCACATCATTGGTCGTCACCACCAGTACCTCGGACTGGAGTCCCTGTCCGCCGCCGTAGTCCTCGATGCCCATGCGCTCGACCTCCTGAGGCACAGCTTCGTACCGGCCCGCCCGCCCCGCATCCCGGGCGGTGGGCTGGAACCTGGCAGAGTCACCTGGCGTTGATAGCTTTGGGCAGCCCACTCAGACGACCGACCCAGGAGCCCGGAACCCGTGAATACGCTTGCGCTCGGACCGAGCTGGCTGGACCCGGACTATCTGATCGGGACCTTCGGACTGATCGGTGTCCTCGTCATCGTCTTCGCCGAGTCGGGGCTGCTCATCGGCTTCTTCCTGCCCGGCGACTCGCTCCTGTTCACCACCGGCCTGCTGGTGACGGCCGACAAGCTGGACTACCCGCTCTGGCTGGTGTGCACGCTGATCGTGCTCGCGGCCGTCATCGGGGACCAGGTCGGCTATCTTTTCGGCCGCAAGGTCGGCCCGGCGCTCTTCAAGCGACCGGACTCGAAGTTCTTCAAGCAGGAGAACGTCGAGAAGGCCCACGACTTCTTCGAGAAGTACGGACCGAAGTCGCTGGTCCTGGCCCGCTTTGTGCCCATCGTGCGTACGTTCACCCCGATCATCGCGGGTGTGAGCCAGATGAACTACCGCTCGTTCATCACGTACAACGTCATCGGCGGCACGCTCTGGGGCGCCGGGGTGACCCTGCTCGGCGCCGCCCTCGGCAAGATCGACTTCGTCCACCAGCACATCGAGGCGATCCTCATCGCCATCGTGCTGATCTCGGTGGTTCCGATCGCGATCGAGTTCCTGCGGGCTCGTGGCAAGTCCAAGAAGGCCGTCGCAGACAGTCCCGAGGGCAGTGTGCCCGCGGCGCAGCGCGGCCGCCACGCCAAGCGCTGACCGCAGGACCGGAGTCGGCGAAGAGGTCCTCAGAAGCCGCGCGTCCGCTTGGCCGCGCGGCGGTTCTCCCTACTGACCGCGCCCGGCAGCCGGATGAACAGCCGGGAGATCTCCCCACCCAGGTTCACGCCGATCGCGATGGCCATGGCCAGTGCGGCCGCGTTGCTGAGCGAGATCAGGCCCGCGTCCAGCCGGTTCTGGGCGATGGCGAGCAGCCCGAAGTACGTCGCCGAGCCCGGCAGCAGCGGACCGATGGCAGCGGTGACATAGGGCAGGGCGGAAGCGAACCGGTACCGCGAGAACAACTGCCCGAAAAGGCCCACGAGACCGGCGGCAACGGCGGTGGAGGGCACCTGCGGAATTCCGGCCGCGTAGTACATCGCTCCGTAGATCACCCAGGCGACCCCGCCGTTGAGGGTCACCATCAGCACCGTGCTGCGTTCCTGCTGGAGCAGGATCGCGAAGGTGAAGCAGAGCAGCATGGACGCGAGGATCTGCGTGACCGGCCTCTCGGTGAGCGTCAGCGCGGCGTCAGGGTCCAGCGTGGCACCGAGTTGCAGCCCGAGGTAGAGCACCAGCAGCACGCCGACGACGATGCCCACGAACAGGTACATGACTTCGAGGAGCCGGGCGGCCGCGGTGATGTAGTAGCCGGTCAGACCATCCTGCACACCGGCGACCAGGGCCCGCCCCGGCAGCAGGGCGAACAGGCCGCCGGTGATCACCGCGGAGGCGCGCACGTTCGAATGCGCCAGCGTCAGGGCCACACCCATCGCGGCCGGCGGCATCGCAGCGGCCATGAACTGGTAGAACTCCGGCAGCCCGCGCCCGGCACACATCCAGGCCAGCCGGTCGCCGAGCACCGCACCGACCGCCGCCGCCAGGAAGACCACCACGCCGCCGCCGACCAGCGTGGAAGCCGCACCCGCGAGCAGACCGCTCGCCGTGGTGAGCACCCAGCCGGGGTACGGGTGCCGGTTGCGCCGGATCTCCGCGAGCCGCCGGTACGCCTCCTCGAGCGACACCTCGATGTCCTCGGCGCTGATGTCGGCGACGAGCCGGAACACGGCGGCCAGCCGTGTGTAGTCGGTACCCCGCCTGCGGACGGTCCGGCTGGCCGTCACCGGGTCGTCGACCAGCGACGGCTGGTGGGAGATCGACAGAAGGGTGAAGGTGACCGTGGGCTCGCAGCGGTCCAGACCGTATGCCTGGGTCACGGCGAGCATCGCCGCCTCCACGTCCTCGGCGCCCTCGCCGCCGGCCAGCAGCAGTTCACCGATACGCAGGGTCATGTCCAGCACGCGTGGCACCGCGGGACCGGCGTCGTCCTGCTTCTGCACCGGCTCGGCCACCGGCCGCTCGCCCACCGGCATACGCAGCATGGTGCGCATCCGGTCCTGCCAGGGCGCCTCCTTGATCAGCTTGACCGTGGGGAAGCCCTGAGCGGGGGTGAAGGCGGGGGGTGAGTGCTGTGCGCTGTAGGTTCTCGGCGGTGCGAACGCGGAACCCTCGGGCTCGGCCGCCGCCTCGGGAGCCAACCCGGCCGGAACAGCGAACTCCGAGGTCGGATGTTCCTCCTCGGCCACCACCGGCTGATCGAGCCCGGCGGGTGGCGCGAAGGCGCTCCGCGCCTCGTCCGACTGCGGTTTGCGGTCCTCGGGCCCTTCCGGCTCCGCCACCAACACACTCCTTCTTTCCGTACCCGGGCCTCATGCGGTCTCGCACGTTCCGCATGCCCAGTATGTCCAGGGATACCGCAGGGAGCTGCGTGGCCCCAGGTGCGGTCCGGGCCGGAGTCCAAGGACGTGACCCTGGTGCGGTCCGAGACGCGGTCCGGGGACGTGGTCCGTCAGGCCGGATGCGACGACGGGCGGTGCGCCCCTAGTGGGGTGCACCGCCCGCCCTGTCGTCACACGAGCCGCTCGGCTCGTCAGTGGCTGCCACCCTGCGCCTGAAGACGCTTGTAGGAGGCCTCGATCTCGGCCTCGGCCTCGGTCCGGCCGACCCAGTTCGCACCCTCGACCGACTTGCCCGGCTCCAGGTCCTTGTAGACCTCGAAGAAGTGCTGGATCTCCAGACGGTCGAACTCCGACACGTGGTGGATGTCGCGCAGGTGCTCCACGCGGGGGTCGGACGCCGGTACGCACAGCAGCTTGTCGTCGCCGCCGGCCTCGTCCGTCATCCGGAACATGCCGATCGCGCGGCACTTGATGAGGCAGCCGGGGAACGTCGGCTCGTCCAGGATGACCAGGGCGTCAAGCGGGTCGCCGTCCTCGCCGAGGGTGTTCTCGACGAAGCCGTAGTCCGCCGGGTAACTGGTCGAGGTGAAGAGTCGACGGTCCAGGCGGATCCGACCGGTCTCGTGGTCCACCTCGTACTTGTTCCGCGAACCCTTCGGGATCTCGATGGTGACGTCGAACTCCACGGGTGGCTCCTCCATGATCAGCACATACTTCGGGTGATTAAGTGTCCCTCACGCACATGAGTGATCGCGAAAGGGGCTGGTCCGAGGTGCCAGTGATCAGAACGTGGCAACTCGCGACGGGCGCCGCCGTGGTCGGCCTCGCCCTCTCGGCCGGGGCGGTGACCGCGGCAGGCCCGTGGGACTCCGGTCAGCGTAAGGCCGAGCGGCAATGGGCCGCGTCCCAAGAACCGGCGGGTGGCGGACATCACGGCCGCAGCGCGCCCGGAGCCCTCGTGCCGGCTCCCGCCCCGAGCGCCCCCGGAGTGCTCTCCGTCCTCGGCGTACCGGCCGCACCGCCGGCCGGTGGCAGCCCACTCGGTGCCACGCTCGGGCCGCTGCTCAACGTTGCCGCGCTCGGGACGCTGCACACAGCGTCGGTCGTCGAGACGGCCACGGGCAAGCAGCTGTACGGCTCCGGGGCCGGGGAAGCCATGACACCGGCCTCCACGGTCAAGATCGCCACAGCCGCGGCCGTACTGTCCGCGCTCGGCCCGGAGCACCGGATCGCCACGACGGTCATGGCGGCTCCCGGCGCCGGCGCTGAGGACGCCGGCATCGTGCTCGTCGGCGGCGGCGACCCGACGCTGACCGCCCGAGAGCCCGGCAAGCCCGGCAAGTCCGGCAAGCCCGGCAAGCCGGGAACCGGGGCGAGCCTGCCCGCGCTCGCCGACGACACCGCCCGCGCCCTGAAGGCTCGGGGCATCACGGAGGTCGCCCTCCGGTACGACGCCTCGCTGTACTCGGGCCCGGAGTACCACCCCATCGGCGCCGGCAACGAGAACATCGCCAGGATCAGCGCGCTGATGGCCGACGAGGGCCGCCTCGACGACTCGGACGCGGGCGTGGCGAAACGTACCGGCGACCCGGCCGGCGACGCGGCCCGCAAGTTCGCCGGGATGCTGCGGGACCGCGGGATCCGTACCACCGGCGAGCCCGCCCCCGGAAAGCCGGCCGCCACCGCGAAACCACTGGCCAGGACCCTTTCCGCGCCTCTGTCCGCCCTGGTCGAGCGGATGCTGACCAACAGCGACAACGACATCGCCGAGGCCCTGGCCCGCCAGACCGCCCTCGCGGCGGGCGAGCCCGCGAGCTTCGAGGGCGCGGAGCGGGCGGTGGCCGCCCAGCTGGGCAAGCTCGGGCTGGAGACCCGGGGTACGCGCTTCGCGGACGGCAGCGGACTGAACCGCGACGACAAGGTCTCCGCCGCCCTTCTCACCGGCATCCTCGTACGCGCCGCCGACCCGGCCCGTCCCCAGCTGCGTCCTGTGCTGACCGGCCTGCCGGTGGCCGGCTTCACGGGCACGCTGAGCGAGCGTTACGAGGACGGCTCTCCCGCAGGCGGGCTGGTCCGTGCCAAGACGGGCACCCTGCATGGCGTGAACACCCTCGCGGGCACCGTGGTGGACGCGGACGGACGACTGCTCGCCTTCGCGTTCATGGCTTCGGGGACCCCGGGCAAGGAGGCGGCCCAGTCGGCTCTGGACCGGCTGGCCTCGGCCGTCACAGGAGCCCCCTAGGGGGTCGGACCGGGGCGGAGCCGGGTCCGACCCCTCACCGCAGGAGGACCCGAGCACGTACGGTTGACGCATGACGAGCATCGGTGGTGTGGAGATGGTCGACTGGAATCTTGCGGTGGCGACCGCGACCCGGCTGGTACGGCCGGGTCCGGAGGTGACCCGGGACGAGGCGCGTGCCGTCGTCGCCGAGCTGCGCAGGCACGCCAAAGCCTCGGAGGAGCACGTCCGTGCGTTCACCCGGATGATGCCCGAGGGTACCGAGGCGGAGGACACTCCCGTTCTCGTCGTGGACCGGGCGGGCTGGGTCAAGGCGAACGTCGCGGGCTTCCGCGAGCTGCTGCGGCCCCTTCTGGACAAGATGCAGGAGCGCCGGGGCAGCAGCCCCGGCGGCGCCGTACTGGGCGCGGTCGGCGGCAAGGTGACCGGCGTCGAGCTGGGCATGCTGCTGTCGTTCCTGGCCTCGCGCGTGCTGGGTCAGTACGAGACCTTCGCCCCCACCTCGCGCGACCTGCCCGGCTCCGAGCGCGGCGGCGGCCGGCTGCTGCTCGTCGCCCCGAACGTCGTGCACGTCGAGCGCGAGCTGGACGTCGACCCGCACGACTTTCGCCTCTGGGTGTGCCTGCACGAGGAGACCCACCGGACCCAGTTCACGGCGGTGCACTGGCTGCGCGACCACCTCGAGGGCGAAATCCAGTCATTTCTCGACCAGACCGAGGTCGACCCGATGACGATCCTCGAGCGGCTGCGGGAAGCGGCCCAGTCGCTGTCCGGGGCCCGCGACGAGGACGACGAGAACGGCCGGTCCATCGTCGAGCTGGTGCAGACCCCGGCCCAGCGGGAGATCCTGGGCCGGCTGACGGCCGTGATGTCTCTGCTGGAGGGGCACGCGGACTTTGTGATGGACGGGGTCGGACCGGACGTCGTGGCTTCCGTGGCGGAGATCCGGGAGAAGTTCCAGAAGCGCCGCGCCAGCGGAGCCAGCCGACTCGACCAGGCCCTCCGCAAGCTGCTTGGCCTGGACGCCAAGCTCCGCCAGTACCGGGACGGCGAACGCTTCGTGCGGGCTGTGGTGGAGGAGGTCGGCATGGACGGTTTCAACCGGGTCTGGACCTCGCCGAACACGCTGCCCACCAAGGCGGAAATCGCCAAACCGGCGGACTGGATCGCGAGGGTGCACCGTAAAGCAGAGGGGTGAGGGGGCGCTGCCGACGGCAGGAGAACGCCTCCCCAATCACCCATCCGAGGGACCGTGGGCGATGGATAGGCGTGCGATGCTCGGGGAACGGCTCGGCTCTGTCACCATCGACGCACTCTGAGTGACTGATCTGCCTCCCCGACGCTCCTCCTCAACTTCACCGAAGGGCACCGGACATGGGTCCCCATCCTGCGGTCGCGGCGATACGCCTGGCGGTCCGCCGCGTACTTCACGACGTACTCACCGACTACCAGCCGCACGAGCCAGGCGCGACGCCCCTCGTGCTCGTCGCATGCTCCGGCGGCGCCGATTCGATGGCGCTCGCCTCCGCTCTCGCCTTCGAAGCCCCGAAACTGTCCGTCCGCGCCGGCGGTGTCACTGTGGACCACGGCCTCCAGGCCGGCTCCGATCTGCGGGCCGCCGAGGTCGTCTCGCGCATGACCGCGCTGCGGCTGGACCCGGTCGAGTCGGTCGCCGTCACCGTCGGCCGCGACGGTGGCCCCGAAGCCGCCGCCCGCGACGCCCGGTACGCCGCCCTCGACGAGGCCGCGCAGCGCCTCGGCGCCGCCGCCGTGCTCCTCGGCCACACCCGTGACGACCAGGCCGAGACGGTCCTGCTGGGCCTCGCCCGCGGCTCAGGCATCCGCTCCCTGTCCGGCATGGCCTCGGTTTCCGGCGGCCCCGGCTCCGAGCGCCGCTACCGCCGCCCCTTCCTGGGTATCGACCGGCAGACGGCCCGCAAGGCCTGCATGGTCCAGTCGCTCCCCGTCTGGGACGACCCGCACAACGCCGACCCCGCGTACACCCGCTCCCGGCTGCGCCACGAGGGCCTGCCCGTGCTGGAGAAGGCGCTGGGCAAGGGCGTCATCGAGGCGCTCGCCCGCACCGCCCAGCTCTGCCGCGACGACGCCGACGCCCTGGACGCCTGGGCCGCCGACGCGGACGCCTCCGTACGCGACGGATCCGGGCAGCTCGACTGCGCGAAGCTCTTCGTCCTGCCGCCCGCCGTCCGCCGCCGCGTGCTGCGCCGGGCCGTCATCGCGGCCGGTTCACCCGCCGGCTCGCTCTTCGCCCGGCACATCGAGGAAGTGGATCGGCTGATCACCGGCTGGCGCGGGCAGGGAGCCATCAACCTCCCCGGCCGGGTGGAGGCACAGCGGCAGGGTGGCAGACTTGTCATTCGGCAGGGCTGACCCCCCGCCGTAAAGACAGGTCGGCCGGGGCGGCCGGCGCCGCAGGGCAGGGCGAACCCCAGGAAAGTGACGTACGTGGACGAGAAGGACATGGGCGCCGACCTCAAGTCGGTGCTCATCACCAAGGAAGAGATCGACGCGAAGCTTGCCGAGCTGGCTGCGAAGATCGATGCGGAGTACGCGGGCAAGGACCTGCTCATCGTCGGTGTGCTGAAGGGCGCCGTGATGGTGATGGCAGACCTGGGGCGTGCGCTGTCCACCCCCGTCACCATGGACTGGATGGCGGTGTCCTCGTACGGCGCGGGCACCCAGTCGTCCGGCGTGGTCCGGATCCTCAAGGACCTGGACACCGACATCAAGGGCAAGCACGTCCTGATCGTCGAGGACATCATCGACTCCGGTCTGACGCTGTCCTGGCTGCTGTCGAACCTCGGTTCGCGGGAGCCCGCCTCGCTCGAGGTCTGCACCCTGCTGCGCAAGCCGGACGCCGCGAAGGTCGCGATCGACGTGAAGTGGATCGGCTTCGACATTCCGAACGAGTTCGTGGTGGGCTACGGCCTGGACTATGCGGAGAAGTACCGGAATCTCCCGTTCGTGGGGACTCTCGAGCCGCACGTCTACGGCGGCTGAGGACCGGGCCCGCCGTTCGGGGAACCCTCACCCATTTCGCGCCGTTGGAGCAGGGGAAGGGGCCGTTGCCAGCCGCACCGTGCAGTCGCGGGTGACAATGCTGGGGTACCTTCCGAAGAACAGTCTTTTCTCACAGCAGCATTTACCTACGGGCAGGAGGGACGGGGCGACACCGCCCCGTATGGATGGACGTGAAGCGATACTTCCGTGGGCCGGTCATGTGGATCGTGCTGGCCGTCCTCGCCGTGGTCGTGTTGATGCAGGTTGTCGGCTCGTCCGGCGGCTACAAGACGGTGGACACCAGCAAGGTCATCCAGGCGATCAGCAAGAACCAGGTCGAGTCCGCCGAGCTGACGACCGGCGACTCCCAGATGATCAAGGTCGATCTCAAGGACGGCCAGAAGCTCGAAGGCGAGAAGTCCGGCGACAAGTTCCAGGCGAACTACATCGGCGACCAGGGCGCCGAGCTCGCCAAGGACCTCCAGGCCAGGTCCGAGGGTGGCCAGATCACCGACGGCTACTCGGTCAAGCCGGACAAGCAGAACCCGTTCCTCGGGATCCTGCTCTCGCTGCTGCCCTTCGTCCTCATCGTCGTGGTCTTCCTGTTCCTGATGAATCAGATGCAGGGCGGCGGCTCCCGGGTCATGAACTTCGGGAAGTCCAAGGCAAAGCTGATCACCAAGGACACTCCGAAGACGACGTTCGCCGATGTGGCGGGGTCTGACGAAGCGGTCGAAGAACTCCACGAGATCAAGGAGTTCCTCCAGGAGCCGGCGAAGTTCCAGGCCGTCGGAGCCAAGATTCCGAAGGGTGTGCTGCTGTACGGCCCGCCCGGTACGGGCAAGACGCTGCTGGCGCGCGCCGTGGCGGGCGAGGCCGGGGTCCCGTTCTACTCGATCTCCGGTTCCGACTTCGTCGAGATGTTCGTCGGTGTCGGTGCCTCCCGGGTCCGCGACCTCTTCGAGCAGGCCAAGGCGAACGCTCCGGCGATCGTCTTCGTCGATGAGATCGACGCCGTCGGCCGGCACCGTGGTGCGGGTCTCGGCGGTGGCCACGACGAGCGTGAGCAGACTCTCAACCAGCTGCTCGTCGAGATGGACGGCTTCGACGTGAAGGGCGGCGTCATCCTGATCGCCGCCACCAACCGGCCCGACATCCTCGACCCCGCGCTGCTGCGCCCGGGCCGTTTCGACCGGCAGATCGCCGTCGACCGTCCGGACATGCAGGGCCGGCTTGAGATCCTCAAGGTCCACCAGAAGGGCAAGCCGGTCGCCCCGGACGTCGATCTGGGCGCTGTCGCCCGGCGTACGCCCGGCTTCACCGGAGCGGACCTGTCGAACGTGCTGAACGAAGCCGCGCTGCTCACCGCGCGCAGCGACAAGAAGCTGATCGACAACCACTCCCTGGACGAGGCCATCGACCGCGTCGTGGCGGGCCCGCAGAAGCGGACCCGGATCATGTCCGACAAGGAGAAGAAGATCACCGCGTACCACGAGGGCGGACACGCCCTGGTCGCGGCGGCTTCGCCCAACTCCGACCCGGTCCACAAGATCACGATCCTGTCCCGCGGCCGGGCGCTCGGCTACACCATGGTGCTGCCGGACGAGGACAAGTACTCCACCACGCGCAACGAGATGCTCGACCAGCTCGCGTACATGCTGGGCGGGCGCGCAGCCGAGGAGCTCGTCTTCCACGACCCGACCACGGGTGCGGCGAACGACATCGAGAAGGCCACTGCCACGGCTCGCGCGATGGTCACGCAGTACGGCATGACCGAGCGGCTGGGTGCGATCAAGTTCGGCGGTGACAACACCGAGCCGTTCCTGGGCCGCGAGATGTCCCACCCGCGCGACTACTCGGAAGAGGTCGCGGCGCTGGTCGACGAAGAGGTCAAGAAGCTCATCGAGGCGGCGCACAACGAGGCCTGGGAGATCCTCGTCGAGAACCGCGACGTTCTCGACAACCTGGTCCTCGCGCTGCTGGAGAAGGAAACGCTGAACAAGGAGGAGATCGCCGAGGTCTTCTCGACGATCGTGAAGCGCCCGGCCCGCCCGGCGTGGACCGGCTCTTCCCGGCGTACACCCTCCACCCGGCCGCCGGTGCTGTCCCCGAAGGAACTCTCGCTGACCAATGGCGCGAACGGCGCCACGCCCGCGGTGACAGCCGCTCCGGCGGAAAAGGTCATCGAGGTGGTCCCCGAGGAGCGTCCCGAGAGCTGAACCGGGATCTGATCACGCAGGGCCCCCGGGCCCCGCACCCCGGAATGAATGCCGCGCCCCCCAGGTTTTAACCTGGGGGGCGCGGCATTTTTCGGGCGCTCCCCTTTTCGTACTGCCGCAGGCGAAAGCACAGGAACGAGGCACAGATGACCGACCCGGTGACGTTGGACGGCGAAGGCACGATCGGCGAGTTCGACGAGAAGCGGGCCGAGAATGCTGTACGCGAGCTCCTCATCGCCGTCGGGGAGGACCCGGACCGTGAAGGCCTGCGGGAGACGCCGGGGCGGGTTGCCCGGGCGTACAAGGAGATATTCGGCGGGCTGTGGCAGAAGCCCGAGGACGTACTGACCACGACGTTCGACCTCGGTCACGACGAACTGGTGCTGGTCCGCGACATCGAGGTGTTCTCGACCTGTGAGCACCACCTCGTGCCGTTCCGCGGCGTGGCCCACGTCGGCTACATCCCGGCCATCAGCGGCAAGATCACCGGCCTCTCCAAGCTGGCCCGGCTCGTGGACGTCTTCGCCCGCCGGCCGCAGGTGCAGGAGCGGCTCACCACGCAGGTCGCCGACTCGCTGATGGAGATTCTGGAGCCGCGCGGCGTCATCGTGGTCATCGAGTGCGAGCACATGTGCATGTCGATGCGCGGGATCCGCAAGCCGGGCGCGAAGACCATCACCTCGGCGGTTCGCGGTCAGCTGCGCGACGCGGCCACCCGTAATGAGGCGATGAGCCTGATCATGGCCCGCTGATCACCGGGCGCCTACGCCGGCGCCATGGTGTCGTCCTCGTCCTCCGGGAGTTTGCAGACCCGCTCCAGGAACATCGCCGCGGCGACGACCCCGGCGCCGGCCAGGACCGCCAGGCCCGCGTAGATGGCCTGGTCGCGAAGCGCGGGTACGTCGAGGCCGTCGAGCAGGAGGAACAGGCCTGTCCCGCCGTACATCCCGCAGACCAGCGCGGCGACCAGAGCACTCGCCTGGCCGAAGACCACCGCTCGGGCGGCCATCAGCGGCTCGACGCCCTTCGCGCCGGGGCGACGCTCGCGCTGCGCCTTCAGTCGCGCGCGCAGCGAGAGTGCCGTCGCGAGCAGCACGGCGGCGATCACCGCCAGCACGATGGGGGCCGCGAGCGGGATGCTGGGCGGGTCGCCGAGCGAGTGCCACAGGCGGGCGCCCGCCCAGGACAGCACTCCGGCCACGACGAAGAGTCCGGCCAATACACCGAGCCGTAGTTGCTTCACTGACGCTGCCTCGCGATGTCGTGTCGGGCAGGCCCGCCCGCCTGCTTTTCAGCTCCTGTTGGAGCCGCAGCCCCACAGGCTAACGACTACTCGGGCAGGCGGAGTTCCAGATCGGCGCGCGGCGCGACACCGTCCCGGCCGAGTCCGGCCAGCAGGTCACCGACCGGTCCCTGGCCCGGCAGGGCAGCCTCCGGTTCCACGTCGTGCCACGGGGCGAGGACGAAGGCGCGCTGGTGGGCGCGCGGGTGGGGCAGGGTGAGCAGCGGATCGTCGGAGACCACGTCGGCGTAGGCGACGATGTCGACGTCGATCGTGCGCGGACCCCAGCGCTCCTCGCGCACCCGGTCGAAGGCCTCCTCGATGGCCTGACCGCGCTCCAGGAGAGAGCCGGGCGGCAGGGTGGTCTTCACGACAACCACCGCGTTGAAGTACGACGGCTGGGACTCGGGGTCCACACCCCACGGCTCCGTCTCGTACACCGGGGAGACCGCTTTGACCCGCAGGCCGGGCGTGTCCTCCAGGGCGTCGATCGCTCCCTGGAGCGTCTCCAGGCGGTTGCCCAGATTGGCGCCGAGAGCGATCACGGCCCGTTTCGGGTTGGAGAGGGTCACATCGGCAGCGTCCACCTGCTCCACCACGGAGGCAGGCACCGGCTGGACGGTCGGGTCGCTCTGCCCCTCGGTGGAAAACGCAGTCATACTCGGCTCCGGGTGATGGTGACGGTCACATCGTCGAACGGCACGGTGATCGGGGCATCGGGCTTGTGCACGACCACCTCGACCTCCACCACGCCCTCGTGCTTGAGGCACTGCTGGGCGATCCGCTCCGCGAGAGTCTCGATCAGGTCGACCGGTTCGCCCTGGACGACGTCGACGACTTCCTCGGCCACCACGCCGTAGTGCACGGTCTTCGCCAGGTCGTCGTCGGCCGCCGCGGGGCGGGTGTCGAGGCCGAGCACCAGATCCACGATGAAGGTCTGACCTTCCTCGCGCTCCCGGGGGAAGACGCCATGGTGCCCGCGGGCCTTGAGGCCGCGCAGCGCGACACGATCCACGCGAATCACTCCTGCTTTCGTAGTTCACACGGGTGGGCGCCGAGTGCGGCCGGCGCACCGCCCTTATTCGAATCTACCTGCGCGCACGGACAGTCCTTGCCCGTGGGGGCCGTGGACAGGTGCGTGGCGGAGCAGGTAGTCGCCCATACCCCGGGCCCCGGAAGCCGGCCCTCGAAAGGCCCCTACCCACTTACGAGGGAGCTTCGTCGTCCTCTTCCTCATCGGATTCGGCGAGTACGGGAGAGCCGTGGTGTGACCAGACCTTCCATCCGTCCGGTGTGCGGCGAAACACATTCGTCGCGACGACCAGCTGCCCAACGAGCGGACCCAGCTCGCCCGCCTCCTCGGCGGGGCCGCCGCTGAGGATGTTCTCCGTACACGTCACCAGAGCGGTGTCGCCGGCGACGGAGACTTTGGTGTCGGTCAGGAAGAACTGGATGTAGTCGGTGTTCGCCATGATCAGCGCGTATGAGCGGAGCACCTCGCCCCGCCCGGAGAGCACCGGCCAGCCCGGGTGGACGCAGGAGATCTCGGAGTCGTCGTCGTTCAGCCAGAGGTCGGAGAGCTCGTCGAAGTCCCCTCGCTCCATGGCCTCGTAGAAGGCGGTGTTGGCGCGTTCGATCTGTTCGGCGTCGGTACGGGGACGGTTCACCGGGCGGCGCCCTCGACGGCCCGCGCCACACGGACGGCGTCCGCCGTCGCCCGTACCTCGTGCACGCGGACTGCCCAGGCGCCCGCGTGCGCGGCGAGGGCGGAGACGGCGGCGGTGGCCGCGTCGCGCTCCCGGGCGGGCGGCGGAGAGCCGTTCTCCCCGGCCAGTACGCGGCCGAGGAACCGTTTGCGGGAGGCGGCCACCAGCAGCGGGCGGCCCAGCCCGAGGAGCTCGTCGAGGTGCGCGACCAGGGCGAGGTCGTGCCCGGCGTCCTTGGCGAAGCCGAGGCCCGGGTCGATGACGATCCGCTCGGGGGCGATGCCGCCGTCGACCACGGCGTCCATACGGGTCCGGAGTTCCGCGGTGACTTCGGCCACCACATCGCCGTACACGGCGCGGCTGTTCATGTCCTGGCTGAAGCCGCGCCAGTGCATGAGGACGAAGGGGACGCCGGCCGCGGCGACCGCCGGGATCATCGCGGGATCGGCAAGGCCGCCGCTGACGTCGTTGACCAGGACCGCGCCGGCGGAGACGGCCTGCTCGGCGACGGAGGCGCGCATGGTGTCCACCGAGACGGTGACGCCATCGGAGGCGAGCCCGCGGACGACGGGGATGACGCGGCGCAGTTCCTCGTCCTCATCGACCCGGGAGGCGCCGGGGCGGGTGGACTCACCGCCCACGTCCACCAGATCGGCGCCCTCGGACACCAGTTCCAGGCCGTGTTTGACCGCCGAAGTGGTGTCGAACCAGCGGCCGCCGTCGGAGAAGGAGTCGGGCGTCACATTGACGACCCCCATCACCGCACAGCGGTCCCACTGCGGCAGCCCCTCGACCCGGCCGCGCCCGCGCAACGTACTCATGCCTCCAGACTAGGGGGTGTCCTGGTGGCCGAACCTGACTCGCTGATCCACCGGGGCCCCCGGCGCACTACGCCGCGCGCATCTCCCGTTCGCCACTCACCGGCGGCGTCAGATGCGCGCAGGCGCGGAGCTGTGCGGCGGGGCGGCGGCGGGCGAACGGGCGGGGGAGCGCCAGCGTGACGAATCCCTCCGCCTGCATCGCGGCGAAGCCGATGCGCGGCAGGTCACGGGTGGAACGGAACACCACGAAGCGGGGCTCCCAGCGGGGGCGGAATTTCGCGTTGAACTTGTACAGCGACTCGATCTGGAACCAGCGCGAGAGGAAGACCAGCAGTCCGCGCCAGCCGCGCAGGACAGGTCCCGCGCCCAGTTTCTCGCCGCGGGCGAGAGCCGAGCGGAACATCGCGAAGTTGAGCGACACCTTGTCGACGCCGAGCCCGGGGGCGGCCTGGAGGGCGGCGACGATCAGGAGTTCGTTCATCCCCGGGTCGGCGGCGCGGTCGCGGCGCATCAGGTCGAGCGACATGCCGTCCGGGCCCCACGGGACGAAATGGAGGACAGCTTTCAGGTCTCCGTACGGGCCGGGCTCGCCGGCGTCCTCGTCCGCCTTGTGGGCGGTGGCGATCACACAGTCGCCGTCGTCCGGATCGCCGATCCGGCCGAGCGCCATCGAGAACCCGCGCTCGGTGTCGGTGCCGCGCCAGTCGGCGGCGGCGTTCCGGATGCGCTCCAGCTCGGCGGCGGAGAGGTCACGGACGCGCCGGACCCGCGTTTCGTAACCGTTGCGCTCGATGCGTTTGACCATCTGGCGTACGTTCCGCATGGCCCGGCCGGACAGGGAGAAATCCCGCACGTCCACCACCGCTTCGTCGCCGAGTTCCAGCGCGTCCAGACCGGTCTCGCGCGTCCACACCTCGCCGCCCGTCTCACTGCAGCCCATCACAGCAGGGGTCCACGAGTGTGCCTTGGCTTCGTCCATGAACCGCTCGATCGCGCCGGGCCACGCCTCGACGTCGCCGATCGGGTCACCGGACGCCAGCATCACTCCGGAGACGACGCGGTAGGTGACCGCGGCTTTGCCGCTGGGGGAAAAGATCACGCCCTTGTCACGGCGGAGTGCGAAGTGGCCCAGCGAGTCCCGGCCGCCGTGCCGCTCCAGCAGTTCACGCAGCCGGTGTTCGTCGTCGGCGGTCAGCCGGGCGGCCGGGTGTTCGGGACGGAAGGCCAGGTAGATCGTGGTGATGGCGGTGAGCAGGCCCAGTGCCCCGAGCGAGTAGCCGACGGTCCAGGAGACCTGGCCCGCGTAGTCGATGGGGCCCTCGAAGCCGAACAGGCCGTACATCACGTGCTCGAGCTCGTCGGCGAGGCTGGGGTCGCCCAGCATCCGGCGCGGATGGGAGTTGACGATCACCAGGCCGAGGCCGATGGATCCGGCGCCCAGGACGACGAAGTTGGCGACGGCCTTCCAGCGGCTGCGGGGATCCGGCAGCGCCGCGAACTCGCCGCGGTGGCGCAGCAGTAGCGCGAGGAGCGCGAGCGATATGACTACGCCGATGACGGAGTGACGGTACGTGAACTGCGCCACGGCTCCGGCCGGCAGCAGCACCACGGCGGCGCGCCAGGCACGGCGCTTGCGGCGCTTGAGTCCGTGCGCGAGGAGCAGCAGCAGTACGCCCGCACTGAGGGCCAGCGCCGCCGCGAAGGGCCCGAGCGTACCGGGCAGGACCTCCGCCACCGCGTGCATCCGGCTGTGCCGGAAGCGGGGGAAGACCCCGGCCGCTATGTCGAGCAGGCCCACGAGCATGCAGGCCGTGCCGACCAGGGCGGGGACGGATTCCGGGCGCGGGCCGCTGAGGACGCGGCGTACCCGATTCGGAACCAGTCCGGACTTAACGCCATCTATCCTGACAGACATCGCTTCCCAGAGCTCCGCAAGAGATCCTGTGTCCGAACGTCGCATCCGGACGATTTGCGCCCACTAGGACGGCAGTCAGGGGGAGCGGGTTCACTCGCTCTCAGGAAAAACTCATCCAGAAGGTCTTGAACTGCTCATGGGTCTCACCAGTAACAAGGTTCTGGGGCTGGCCGTTTTGGTGGCTGTGCTGCTGTTCGTCGCCACGGTGTGGTGCTGGCCGCGGCTCGCGAGTAGCGGTTGGCGCGCCGTGCTCGGCCGCGTCGGCCTGCTGCTCGCGGCGCAGCTCGCGCTCTTCTCCGCGGTGGGCCTCGCCGCCAACAAGTCGTTCCTCTTCTACGGTTCCTGGGCCGACCTCCTCGGACAGGAAACCGAGTTGGGGGTGGTCGAGAACCACTCCGCCGGAGCCAAGGACGTCAAGGTGGTCGGGACGCAGAAGCTGGATGTCCCGGGCGGCTCCGACCCGGCGGTCGGCGGCCAGATCCAGAAGGTGGTGATCGAGGGGGAGCGGTCGAGAATCGTCGGCGCGGCGTACGTCTATCTGCCGCCGGAGTACTTCCAGCCGGAGCACCGCAAGGAGAACTTCCCCGCCGCTGTGGTGCTCACCGGATACCCCGGCACCGCGGAGAACCTGATCAAAGGACTCAAGTACCCTCAGACTGCGCACAAGCAGGCCAAGGCGGGCAGGATGAAGCCGATGATCCTGGTGATGCTGCGTCCGACGGTCGCGCCGCCGCGGGACACCGAGTGCGTGGACATACCGGGCGGACCGCAGACTGAGACCTTCTTCGCCAAGGACCTGCCGAAGGCGGTCTCCGGGTACTACCGCGTCGGTACCAAGCCGGAGAACTGGGGCTTCATCGGCAACTCGACCGGTGGCTACTGCGCGTTGAAGCTCGCCCTGCACCACCCGGACACCTTCGCCGCCGGCGCGGGACTGTCCGCGTATTACAAGGCCGCCGAAGACCCGACGACGGGCGACCTCTTCCACGGCGACAACAAGTTGCGACAGCGAGCCGATGTGTTGTGGAGCCTGGACCACCTGCCCCCCGCCAACACCTCCTTCCTGGTGACGAGCAGCAAGGAGGGCGAGGGCAACCTCAAGGACACCCTGAAGTTCATCGACAAGGTGAAGGCCCCCGGGCGGGTCTCGTCGATCATGCTCGACAGCGGCGGCCACAATTTCAACACCTGGCGGCGCGAGATCCCGCCCGCACTGGAGTGGCTCAGCGGCCGGATTACCGCCTGATCCCGCCGGTCAGGGGGTGCCCGGCCGTTTCCACCGCAACCTGCTCGCGCGGCACGTCCTGCGCGTCGGCGGCGGTGGAGCGGCGCAGCGCCTCGTGCAGCCTGGCGGGGGTGAGGACACCCAGGAACCGGCCGGCACTGCCCTCGTCGATGACCGCGATCCATCCGGCGTCGTGCTGGAGCATGGTGGCGAAGGCCTGCTTGAGCGAGGCCCCGACCGGCAGCCAGGCCTCCATCCGGCGGGCGTGCTCGCGTACGGGGCCGGTGGCGGACGCCGCCCGATCCGCCGAGATCCACCCGTGCAGGTTGTCGTCCCCGTCCAGGACCACGGCCCAGCGCGCATGCTCGGCGGCCAACTTGGCAGCCACCCGGCCGACCGGGTCGTCGAGGTGGACCACGGGCGGCTGTTCCAGGTCGCCCTGCTCGATCGGAGTCACCGAGAGCCGCTTGAGGCCACGGTCCGCGCCGACGAAATCCGCCACGTACGGGGTGGCGGGTGCACCCAGTACGGCGGCCGGCGGATCGAACTGCTCGATCCTGCCCTGCCCGTAAACGGCGATGCGGTCGCCGAGGCGGACCGCTTCCTCGATGTCGTGGGTGACGAAGAGGACGGTCTTGCGGACGGCCTTCTGGAGCGCGAGAAATTCGTTCTGCAGATGCTCACGGACGACCGGGTCGACGGCCCCGAACGGCTCGTCCATCAGCAGTACGGGCGGATCGGCCGCCAGCGCCCTCGCCACCCCTACGCGCTGGCGCTGGCCGCCTGAAAGCTGCTCGGGGTAGCGGTCGCCGTAGACCGAGGGGTCCAGCCCCACCAGGTCGAGCAGTTCGGCGGCTCGCTCGCGCCCCTTGGCGCGCTGCCAGCCGAGGAGGTGGGGGACGGTCGCGGTGTTCTCCAGGACCGTCTTGTGCGGGAACAGACCGACCTGCTGGATGACATAGCCGATACGGCGGCGGAGACGGACCGGGTCGGTGGCGGATATGTCCGCACCGTCGAGGAGTATCCGGCCCTCGGACGGCTCGATCAGCCGGTTCACCATCTTCATGGTGGTCGTCTTGCCGCAGCCCGACGGTCCGACGAACGTGACGAGTTCACCCTCGGCGACCTCGAAGGAAAGGTCGTCGACGGCGATTGTTCCGTCGTCGTACCGCTTGGTGACGTGCTCGAACCGGATCATGGTTCCCCATTGTCGCCGAGGACGGCCAAGGTTTTGTGAAGGCCGTGTTGCTGGAATGAAAGGGCTCTCGGCGATTGTCAGTGGCCGGGGATAGGGTCGCCGACAAGTGCTCATACGTGCGTTCGGGACGGGGGTGGGACGGAATGGCCGAGCAGAACTGCCTGGTGACGAACGACTGGATCTGCTGGGAGTACGTCCGTTCCCGGGGGCAGGAGCTGACGGACGCGACCGTGCAGCATGTCTGGATCACGGTGGTTTCGGTGCTGATAGGACTGGCGGTGGCATTCCCGCTGGCTTTGCTGGCGCGGCGCAGCCGGAGGCTCGCCGGCACGGTCCTGGGACTGACGACCGTGCTCTACACGATTCCCTCACTGGCCATGTTCTCGCTGCTGCTGCCGGTTTTCGGACTCTCGGCCGCGCTCGTGATCACCGGCCTGGTGCTCTATTCACTGACCATTCTCGTGCGGAACATCCTGGCCGGGCTGGAGGCGGTGCCCGCCGAGGCCCGGGAGGCCGCCGAGGGCATGGGGTACGGCGCTGGCCGGCTGCTGTGGGAGGTCGAACTCCCCTTGGCGCTCCCCGCGTTGCTGGCTGGCATCCGGATCGCCACGGTGTCGACGGTCGCGCTCACGACGGTCGGGGCGATTGTCGACAAGGGCGGTCTGGGCAATCTCATCGAGGGTGCGCTGCCGAGCTTCTTCAAGGCGCAGATACTCGCCGCCTCCGTGCTGTGTGTGCTGCTGGCGGTCGTCGCGGACCTGCTGCTCCTCGGGCTCCAGCGGCTGCTGACGCCCTGGACCCGAATACGCACACCTCGCTCGGCGAAGGTGGGCTGAGCGATGGGTGTCATGGCCGACGCGTGGTCCTGGCTGGCCACTGGCAGTCACTGGTCCGGTGAGGGCGGGGTCTGGAACCGGCTCGGAGAGCATGTGTACGTCAGCGGGGTGGCCCTCGCTCTCGCCTGCGTGATCGCGTTGCCGGTCGCGCTGTACCTCGGGCACATCGGCAAGGGAGGTGCGCTCGCGGTCAACATCTCCAACGTCGGGCGGGCGATACCCGTCTTCGCGGTGCTCGCCCTGTTCATGGTCTCGCCGCTGCGCGGCGCCGGGTATGTGCCGACGATCACCGCGCTGGTGTTGTTCGCCGTGCCGCCGCTGCTGACGAACACGTATGTGGGGATGCGAGAGGTGGACCGCGCGGTGGTGGAGGCTGCCCGGGGGATGGGGATGTCGGGCCGCCAGCTCTTCGTACGCGTCGAACTCCCCCTCGCCCGGCCGATGCTCATGACCGGGCTCCGGTCCGCGTCGGTCCAGGTCGTGGCCACCGCGACGATCGCCGCCATGGTCGGCCAGGGCGGGCTGGGCCGGATCATCACTGCGGGCTTCAACACGTACAACACCCCGCAGGTGGTCGCGGGCGCCCTGCTCGTCGCGCTGCTCGCCCTCCTTGTCGAGGGCGTGCTCGTAGCGGTGAACCGGCTGTTCGGCCCCTTGCGGAGGACCGTATGACGACTGTGCTCAACTCTTGCTGTTCAACCTGTGCTGTGGACGGAGAACCTCATGAGCAAGACCTCGCGCATAGCGGGTGCGGTACTGGGCGTGGCAGCTCTGGCGGGCTCCCTCGCCGCATGCGGCGGTGACAGCCTGGAGAAGGAGAAGGGCGGCGACAGCGCGTCCGCCGGGTCGGGCAAGAAGGGCGCGCTGGTCATCGGCGCGGCCGGCTTCACCGAGTCCCAGGTCCTCGCCGAGCTGTACGCCCAGATCCTCAAGGACGCGGGCTACGGCACGTCCGTCACCACGGTGAAGAACCGCGAGCTGTACGAACCCGCGCTGGAGAAGGGCGAGATCGACGTCGTACCGGAATACGCCGCGACGCTCGCCGAATTCCTCAACGCCAAGGTGAACGGCCCCAAGGCGCCGGAGGAGAAGCCGGTCGCGTCCAGCGACGCCGCCGCCACCGTCGCCGCGCTGGAGAAGCTCGGCTCTCCGCTCGGACTCAAAACCCTGCCCGCCGGCGAGGCCGTCGATCAGAACGCCTTCGCGGTGACCAAGGAATTCGCCGAGAAGAACAAGCTCAAGACGCTTTCCGATCTGGGCAGGTCCAAGCTGAAGGTGAAGATCGCGGCGGGTGACGAATGCGAAATCCGTCCGTTCTGCGCACCGGGGCTGAAGAAGACATACGGTATCGACGTCGCCGGTATCGACCCCAAGGGCGTCGGCACTCCGCAGGCGAAGCAGGCGGTCAAGGACGGTGAGGACCAGCTGGTCCTGACCACCACCACCGACGCGACTCTGGAGAGCTTCGGGCTGGTCCTCCTGGAGGACGACAAGAAGCTGCAGAACGCGGACAACGTTCTGCCGGTGCTGAATGCCAAGGACGCCGGAGCGCCCGAGATAGCGGAGGTGCTGGGCAAGCTGACGAAGACGCTGACGACTCAGGATCTGGTCGAACTGAACCGCAAGGTGGACGCGGAGCGGGCCAAGCCGGCCGAGGTGGCGAAGGCCTATCTGGAGTCGAAGGGTCTGTTGAAGAAGTAATCACGACGCGGAGCGGCGCGTAGCAGGTAACTCCCGGGAAACAGATTGCCGGGCAGGGCCCCACGCGCCGTCTACGCACGGTAAATTTCAGGCCATGCCACGTGGACGCCACCGCCATTCCCCACCCCTGCACAGGCTCCTCACGCCGTCGACGGTCGCCGGTGTGTCTCTCGCCTGCGCCGCCGTTGCCTGGCTGGTTGCGGAACCGGTGGCGCTCCGCCTCCTGGTCGCCGCCGCGGCAGCCACGGCCGTCGTCGGCTCCGCCCTCATGCGAAGTTGGGACCGCGTCGCCGGCCGCAAGGTCGCGGAGCTCACCCGTGCCCGGGCGGCCGACGAGTGGAAGACCGAGGAACGAATAGCCGAGCTCGAGGCCGACCTCGAGGAATCCCGCGAGCTGCGCACCCGCCTGGACGCGAAACTGCGCGCCAAGCGCGTGGAATTGGCGGGGCTGCGCGGTGAGCACGCCGAACTGCTGCGCCGGTACGCCACGGCCGAGACCGAGCGCGCCAGCGCGCTGGAAGGCCGTCGGCTGCTCGCCATCGAAGCCGCGTCCCCGGCGAAGGAACTCCCCGCCGCCTCCGACGACCGCACTGCGAGCGGAGCGCCGACTCCGGCCGCTTACGTCCGCGCGGCCGACGCGCTGCGGCACTTGACCCGCAACGCGGCCGCGCAGGAGGCGCGCCGCACGGTGGAAGAGGCCCGCCGCCGCGATCTCGCGGAGCGCCGGCGGGAGGTGGAAGAGCCGCAGGGGAAGCACGCGGCGGTCGCCGGCGCCGAGCACGCACGGCCGTCGTCCGCCCTCCCCGCACGCCGCCCGGTCCCGGCCGCCGCGGCGATCGTCCCGTACGCTCCGGCCCGCCGCTCCGCCTCGCGCGTCGAAGGCGGCTTCGACTTCTTCGGTACGAAGGCGGGTGCGAAGGCCATCGAGGCCGTCCAGAACGAGGACCTCGCCGATGTGGTGGGTGCGGAGGCCCTGGCCGCGCACAAGGCCGAGGCGGGCGCCGGCGAGTTCAAGGCGCTCCCGCCCGCGAACCGCATGGTGGGCCAGGTCATCGACCTCACCGCACACGACGAGACGGAACAGATCGACGTGGCCCGGCTGCGCAGCGCGATCTCCTGACCGCTGAGGCTGAGGCTGAAGCTGAAGTTGAAGCCGGTGCCGTTGGCGAGGCGGAAGCCGGCCGCGGTGACGGGACCTGACCTCGGACGCTCATGCCGGTAGGGCATGGCGGGGGAGCGCCCCGGCGAGCCGCATGGCGAGGAAGCGGGATTGTGTGCCGGGCACGCCGGGAGCGCGGATCGTGAGGCGGGCGTGGGCGGTCGATGACACCCACGGCCAACTGCTCATCGTCGCCGTTTTCTGATTCAGAGCCTGACACGGGCGGCGACCGGCAGGTGGTCGCTACCCGTCCGGGGCAGCGACCACAGGCTGGTGACCGTCGCCGCTCGCGTCATGACGTGGTCGATCCTGGCCACCGGGAAGGACGCCGGCCAGCTGAAGGCGAACCCCTGGCCCGCTGTGGTCATCTGTGACGCGACCGGTGACAGCCCCCGGTCGTCCACCGTGCTGTTGAGGTCCCCCAGCAGGAGCACCCGGTCCAGCGGCTCCGCTGCGACGGCCGCGCCCAGCAGGCCGGCGCTCTCGTCCCGCCAGTCGGAGCCGAAGCCGCTCAACCCGACGCGTACGGACGGAAGATGCGCGACGTACACGGCGATCTCGCCGTGCCCCGCGGTTCGTACGGTGGATCGCAGGCCGCGGTTCCATTCGGTATCCGCTCCGATCCCCTTCGGCCTGATGTCGACCGGGCGGCTGTCCGTCAGCGGGTGCTTCGACCAGAGGCCGACGCTGCCCTCGACCACGTGGTGGGGATAGGCGGGCGCGAGAGACTTCTCGTAGGCCGGCAGCGCGGCGGGCGTCAGCTCCTCCAGCGCGATGAGATCCGGCCGGGCCTCGGCCAGGGTTCTCGCCGTACCCGCCGGGTCGGCGTTCTCGTCGCTGACGTTGTGCTGGACCGCCGTGATGTCCCGTGGCCCGCGGTTCTCGGGCAGCAGCAGCCCGCCGAATAGGTTGACCCAGGCAGCGGTGGGGAGGAGCAGGGCCAGTAGGGCGACGGCCGAGCGGCGCAGCAGAGCAAGGGCCAGCAGGACCGGGACCGCGAGGCCGAGCCAGGGCAGGAAAACCTCCAGCAGGCTGCCGAGGTTGCCCACGGCGTTGGGCACCTGGGCATGGAACACCAGCAGGGCGGCGACCAGTACGGCCAGTGACGCGAGCACCCGCCCGGCCGGGGCCGTCACTTGTCGATGTCGCCGACGACGAAGAAGAGCGAGCCCAGGATCGCCACCATGTCCGCGACCAGCGTGCCGGGCAGGAGTTCCGTCAGCGCCTGGATGTTGTTGTACGACGCGGAGCGGAGCTTGAGGCGGTACGGGGTCTTCTCGCCCTTCGACACCAGGTAATAGCCGTTGATGCCGAGCGGATTCTCGGTCCAGGCGTAGGTGGCGCCCTCGGGGGCCTTCAGTACCTTCGGCAGCCGCTGGTTGATCGGGCCGGGCGGCAGCTCGTCCATCCGGTCGAGGCACGCGTCCGCGAGGGCCAGCGCGTTGTGCGTCTGGTCCAGCAGGCACTCGAAGCGGGCCAGGCAGTCGCCCTCGGTGCGGGTGACGACCTTGAGGGTGTCCTGAAGATCCGGGTAGGCCAGGTACGGCTCGTCGCGGCGCAGGTCGAAGTCGACGCCCGAGGCGCGGGCGATCGGGCCGCTGACGCCGTACGCGTGGACCGTCTCGGCGGAGAGGACGCCCACTCCACGGGTCCGGCCGCGGAAGATCTCGTTGCCGAGGACGAGGTCGTCGTACACGCCCATGCGGGAACGGACCTCGGCGACCGCGTCGCGGGCGCGGCCGAGCCAGCCCGCCGGAAGGTCCTCCTTGAGGCCGCCGACCCGGTTGAACATGTAGTGCATCCGGCCGCCGGAGACCTCCTCCATGATGTGCTGGAGGTCCTCCCGTTCCCGGAACGCGTAGAAGATCGGGGTGATTCCGCCCAGTTCGAGCGGATACGAGCCGAGGAACATCAGGTGGTTCAACACCCGGTTCAGCTCTGCGAGCAGCGTGCGTGTCCAGACCGCGCGCTCGGGGACCTCCATGCCGAGCATGCGCTCGACCGCCATCACCACGCCGAGCTCGTTGGAGAAGGCGGACAGCCAGTCGTGCCGGTTCGCGAGCATCACGATCTGCCGGTAGTCGCGCGCCTCGAAGAGCTTCTCCGCACCACGGTGCATATAGCCGATGACCGGCTCCGCGTGCTCGATCCGCTCTCCGTCGAGTACGAGGCGGAGGCGCAGCACACCGTGGGTGGATGGGTGCTGGGGCCCGATGTTGAGCACCATGTCGGTGCTCTCCGCGGCGCCGCCGATGCCGACCGTGGTCTCCGTCATACGCACATTCTCTCAGCCCTACGCTGGGAGCATGGAAACGGGGACGGCAGTACCGGAGTCGGAAGAGGCGGGACCGCGCTGGAGCGGGCTGCCCGGAGGGCTGCTCCGCATGCGGCGGCTGCTGCTCGTGGGGTGGCTCGGGGTGATCGCCGTCGCGGCCGGGACCCTGCTCGGGGTCTTCGTCGGCCCGGGCTGGGCGGTCTTCGCGCTGCTGCCGCTCGCGCTCCTGGGGTGGGGCTGGGTGATGCTCGGGCGCAACTGGCGGTCCTGGCGGTACGCCGAGCGCGCCGATGACCTGCTGATCAGCCGGGGCGTGCTGTGGCGGGAGGAGACGGTCGTCCCGTACGGGCGCATGCAGCTCGTCGAGGTGACGTCGGGGCCGCTGGAGCGCCGCTTCGGGCTGTCCAGCGTCCAGCTCCACACGGCCGCCGCGGCGACGGACGCGCGGATTCCCGGACTGCTGCCCGAGGAGGCGGCCCGGCTGCGCGACCGGCTCACGGAGCTGGGCGAAGCCAGGTCGGCGGGACTGTGAGCGCCGGGACCGGAACGGTGGATGAACCCGGGCGCGGAGAGGTGGGCGGGCCGGAGCGCGCGGGCGAGCGGCGGCTGCATCCGGTCACGCCGCTGCGCCGGGCCTGGGCGCCGATAGCGGTCGTCGCCGGTATCGCCTTCCACGACCTCCGCCAGGCACAGCACTGGGTCGAGGGACTGACGGTCGGAACCGGCCTGCTGATCGTCGGCATCGCGATACCGGCGGCCGGCCTCTACGGCTTTCTCACCTGGTGGGTCACCCACTTCGCGGTCACCGACACGGAACTGCGGATCAGAACCGGTCTGCTCTTCCGGCGCACCGCCCACATCCGGCTCGACCGGCTGCAGGCCGTCGACGTGACCCAGCCCCTGCTGGCGCGCTTCGTCGGCGTGGCCAAGCTCAAGCTCGACGTCATCGGTACGAACGACAAGGACGAGCTGGCCTACCTCGGCGAGAAGGAGGCACGCGCGCTACGGGCCGAACTTCTGGCCCGGGCGGCGGGATTCGCACCCGAGGACGCGGCGGAGGTCGGCGAGGCGCCGGTCCGGGAACTGGTCCGCGTACAGCCGAGGATCCTTGCCGTGTCGCTGCTGCTGACCGGAGGGACGTGGGGTGCGCTGTTCGCGGCGCTCGTCGTTCCGCCGGTCGTCTGGTGGCTCAGCGGCAGTCCGTGGGTGGCGATCGCGACGGCCCTGCCGTTCCTCGGCGGCATGTGGGCGGCCAGCGCCGGGCGCTTCATCGGCGAGTACGACTGGACCGTCGCGGAATCCCCCGACGGACTGCGCCTGGACCACGGCCTGCTCGACCGTGCGCACGAGACGGTGCCGCCTGGCAGGGTCCAGACCGTGCGGATCGTGGAACCGCTGCTGTGGCGGCGGCGCGGCTGGGTGCGGGTGGAGCTGGATGTCGCGGGGTCCTCGAACAACGTCCTGCTCCCGGTCGCGGAGCGGGCCGTCGCCGAGCGCGTCATCGCCAGGGTCCTGCCGGGGGTCGATCTGGGAGCCCTCGCCTTCTCGCCCTCGCCGGGACGGGCGGCGCGGTGGTGCGTCCCGCTGTGGTGGAAGGGGTACGGGCTGGCTGCCGACGCGACGGTGTTCGCGGCCCGGCACGGGCGGGTGTGCCGGCGTGTCGAGGTGGTCCCGCACGCGAAGGTGCAGAGCGTGCGGCTGACCCAGGGCCCCTGGGAACGCCGGCGCGGCCTCGCGGACGTCCACGTGGACACCGGGGCGAACAAGACGGTGACGGCGCGACTGCGCGAGGCGGGGGAAGCGGCGGCGCTGCTGGCGGAACAGGCGGACCGTTCCCGCACGGGCCGGGCGGAGGCCCGCCCCGACCGGTGGATGGCGTAGGGGGCTCAAGAAGAGCGCGGGCAGGTTATTCCACCGCGTCCAGCGTCGCGTAGACCACGACGTTGCCCTGGTAGCCGGTGTCCTTGGAATAGTCGCCGCCGCATGTGATCACCCGTAGCTCCGGCAGTTCGGAGCTGCCGTAGACCTTCTCGTCCGGGAATTCCTTCTTGTCGTAGAGCTCCACGGCGTAGACGGCGAACACGGCCGTGCGCCCGTCCTGCCGGCTGATCTCGATGGTGTCGCCCTTGGTCAGGGCGCCGAGTCGGTGGAAGACGCCAGGTCCGGTGCGGGTGTCCACGTGCCCGGTCGTGACGGCCGTCCCCGCCGAGCCTGGAGCCGTGCCGCCGCCGTACCAGCCGGCGAGGCCGCCCGCCTCGGCGGGCGGAGGCCGTAGTGCCCCGGCGGCGTCGAGGCCCAGTCTTGTCATGGGGGCGTCCACGCCGATGGCGGGGACCCGAAGCCGGACCGGATCCGACGGGGGCAGCGGGCGGAGGCCGGGGAGGGTGGCCGAGGCGGTGGTGCTGGGGGCGGGCCGTTCAGAGGTGGTGAGGGCCTGGGCAGCCGCGGGCTGCGGTGGCTCGTCGTCGCGTGCCCCGTTGGTCACCAGCAAGGTACCCGCCACCATCGCGCAGGCCAGAAGCCTGAGCGATGGGGTGTACGGGGGAGGGGCAGCGCTGGTCCGGTGCCCGTTGTCGTGCCCCTGCCCGTTGTCCATGGCGGTTGAGCCTCTTGTGGCGGGAGCCGGCGGTCAGGTCCGGACACCGCTCGGGCGGCGGCGCATCCTGACCACACCTCCGGCCGCGGCTGCGGCGAGCAGCGCACCGCCCAGGGCGATCTGCGTGCCCTGGTCATCGGCGACCCCGAAACCGGCGTCGACCGCGCCGCTCGGGCGGTCGGTGACCTGGTACGTATCCGTGACCTTGATCCGCGGGGGGCACTTCAAGGTGACTGTGTCGCTGCCGGCCCGGACCCCTTCCGGGAGCTTGAACTCACCGGTGAGCACACCCTTGCGGTCGCCTTCGAAGAGGTGGAATGCCCCTCCCGCGTCGGACTGCCCCTTGCCGTAGCTCACTTCCGGGCCGCAGGCCGTGGTACTGACGGTGACCGTGGAGCCCGGAGAGGCGTTGCGCGGGTGGATGTGGATGTCCGAGTCGCCGACGGCGGCAGCGGCCTGTACCGACAGACCAAGGGCGCCGAGAACCAAGCCGGTACAGGTGACAACACGTGCCTTACGCATGAAGATCCTCCAACGGAGCAGTGTCCGGCCTGTCTGCGCGGCGCCTCTGCTGTGCTCCAGTTTCGAGGCAACCGACAGTCCGTCACATTCGCAACATGACGTATCGGCACAGGTATCACCCAGGCAGCGCAGGGGCTGCGCTCGCTTGATCGTTTACGCAGGTCACCGGAGCGGGGACCGTCGGGGTGGAGGAATTCCGCAAGGACGGCGAACGGGCTAGGGATTGTCCCCCTGGCCAGGCCGGAACGGGCGGGCCCGAACCTCGCTAACTGATCCGGCCCGGCCGAAGGACACGCTTCAGCCGCCAAGCGGCGAGGTGATGCCCACCGGCTGGAGCAGCCAGCCGAAGTCCCCCAGGCCTCCCCTGGCCGTCAGTTCAGCCGCCTCGCCCGCGGCCGCCAGGGCACGTAGGTACGCGGCCGGCTCCGTCCGCGCCTGCGACAGGGGCGGACGGGCAGCCGAGATGCCCAGGGCCTGCAACGCCTCCCGCTGCGTCAGCAGAATCGCGTCCGGACCGGCGCACGCGTCCAGGGCGACATGCGCGGTGATGTCGCACATGGCGTCCGGCACCGGCTTCACCTCGCGCCCCTCACGGAAGCCGGTCAGCGTGCCGAACGGCGGGCGCGCCTCCCGCGTATGGGCGTAGTCGACGGCGACCGTCAGGCCACGCTCCACCGAGCCCACCACCTCGGCCCACGCCTCGTCCCGTGGCAGGCCGATCTCCGCACGCAGGCCCGGGACCGGGGGCAGTGGCCACCACCTCGTCAGCCAGGCGTGGTCCTGCCCGGACACCGGGTCGCCCAGTTTCTCCGTACCGTCCGGTCCGACCAGGACGTACCGGGCGATACCATCCTCGCCCACCTCCGCCACGTCCACCGGGACGTTGTCCAGCCACTCGTTCGCGAAGAGCAGCCCGGTGATTCCGGTCGGCGGCTCCTCCAGCCACGTAATGCCGGGGTCCAGTTCCGCCGGGCGGCTCGGGGTCCGCTCGACCGCGTAGGGCCGGATCCGTTCCCGTACTGCCGGATCCAGTGCCGCCAGTACACCCGTCAGCAGTTCGCCCCGGCCCGCGCCCATGTCCACCAGGTACAGGTCCGCCGGGTGCTCGAGCGCGGCGTCGACCCTGGTCAGAAGCTGGGCGACCGCCCACGCATACAGCGGCGAGGCATGCACCGAGGTACGGAAGTGGCCGGCGGGACCGGGCCCGTCAGCGCGCCGGTAGAAGCCGTCCGGACCGTACAGGGCGGACTCCGCCGCCTCTCGCCACCCTCGCCATTCGCTTGTCACAAGGCCAAGGCTAGGCTCTGTCTCCACCTTGGGGAGTACGCGCCGGACGATCGGATCGCTCCTCCGGTTGACCCCTGCACCTATTGGCTGTCCCTACGCTGGGTTACGTGCAACGCCTCTACGACTTCATCCGCAGGCACCCGACGAGTGTCGACAGCTTCTGGGCTGTGATGCTCTTCGGGTTCTCCGTGCTGTGGGTCGTCCAGGCACCGATGGACACCGCATCGCGCATCGCCGCCGTCCCGATCATCCTCATCCTCTGCACCGTGGTCGCCCTGCGCCGCCGCGCGCCGGAGTGGATGCTCGCACTCGCGGTGACCGCGGGGGCGGCTCAGCTCGTGCTGGACGTCGAAGTCAACCCGGCCGACTGGGCGATGCTCGTCATCATCTACACCGTCGCCGCGAGCGACGGCCGGCGCTGGGTGTCCCGGGTCGCCCTGATCGCCGGACTGTGCGCGGCGCCACTCGCGCAGTTGCGCTGGCCGGAGCCGACCTCGAACCCCGTCGGCCGGCTCTCCCTCATGGCGATCCTGATCGTGCCGTTCGCCCTCGCCTGGGTGCTCGGCGATTCGATGCGCACCCGTCGCGCGTACTTCGCGCAGCTGGAGGCACGCAACGCCAGCCTGGAGCAGGAGCGCGAGGCACAGGCGAAGGTCGCGGTCGCCGCAGAGCGGGCCCGTATCGCCCGCGAACTCCATGACGTCGTCGCACACAACGTCTCCGTGATGGTGGTGCAGGCGGACGGCGCCGCGTACGTCATGGACGCCGCGCCCGACCAGGCCAGGCAGGCGCTGGAGACGATCTCCAGCACGGGCCGGCAGGCACTGGCCGAGATGCGCCGCCTGCTGGGCGTGCTGCGCACCGGTGAACCGCAGGAGGGCGGCGAGTACGTACCGCAGCCCGACGTCGAGCAGATCGAGGACCTGGTCGAGCAGGTACGCACGGCGGGGCTGGCCGTGGACTTCAAGGTCGAGGGAACGCCGCGACCGCTGCCGAGTGGTGTGGAGCTGACCGCGTACCGCATCGTGCAGGAGGCCCTCACCAACACCCGCAAGCACGGCGGTCCCGACGCGGGCGCCAGCGTCCGGCTCGTCTACTTCGACGACGGGCTCGGCCTGCTCGTGGAGGACGACGGGCGCGGTGCCGCGCACGAGATGTACGAGGACGGCGGCGCCGACGGGCGCGGCCACGGCCTCATCGGTATGCGCGAACGCGTCGGCATGGTGGGGGGCACGCTGGACGCGGGCCCGCGGCCGGGCGGCGGCTTCCGGATCAGCGCGCTGCTCCCCCTGAAACCGGCCCACTGATGTCCGTATACGAAAGGGACGACACATGTCGATCCGCGTGATGCTCGTCGACGACCAGGTGCTGCTGCGCACCGGCTTCCGTATGGTGCTGGCCGCCCAGCCCGACATGGAGGTCGTCGCGGAGGCGGGTGACGGCGTCGAGGCCATCGAGGTGCTGCGGTCGACGGCAGTCGACGTCGTGCTGATGGATGTACGGATGCCGAAGCTGGACGGGGTGGAGGCGACCCGCCGCATCTGCGGGCAGGAGGTCCACCCGAAGGTCATCATCCTGACCACGTTCGACCTCGACGAGTACGCCTTCTCCGGGCTGAAGGCGGGCGCGAGCGGCTTCATGCTCAAGGATGTGCCGCCGGGTGAACTGCTCGGCGCGATCCGCGCGGTGTACAGCGGTGACGCGGTGGTCGCGCCCTCGACGACACGGCGGCTACTGGACCGGTTCGCGCCGATGCTGCCCAGCAGCGGCAAGGAGCCGCAGCGCAAGGAGATCGAGCGGCTGACGGAGCGCGAGCGCGAAGTCATGCTGCTGGTCGCGCAGGGCCTGTCGAACGGCGAGATCGCGGCCCGGCTGGTTCTTTCGGAGGCGACGGTCAAGACGCATGTGGGCCGCATCCTGACGAAGCTGGCCCTGCGGGACCGGGTGCAGGTGGTAGTCCTCGCATACGAGACCGGCCTGGTCCGGGCGGGCGGCGGCGGGGTCTGAGCCGCAGGGCCTGGCGGAGTGTTCCGCTCCTGGCGGAGCATCCCGCTCCTAGCGGAGTATCCCCTCCAGGAAATCGCTGCCCAGCCGGGCCACCAGCGTGAGGTCCAGCTGGTGCAACACGTAGCGCCCTCGGCGGCGGGTGGTGATCAGGCCCGCCTTCTTCAGCGCCGAGAGGTGGCGGGACACCTCCGGGGCGGTGATGCCGTACGTCTCGGCCAGTTCGCCGGTGGTGTACGGCGCGCGGGCCAGGCTGCGGCACAGCCGCATGCGCATCGGGTGCGCGAGTGCCTCCATCCGTAGCTGAAGCAGGGCCACGGAGGTGGGCGTCGGCAGTGCCGGCGTGCCGATCGGGTAGTGGACCACCGGACGCCAGCCGGGCGCGTGCAGGACCAGCAGATGCGGCCTCCCGAAGGTGGACGGTACGAAGACGAGGCCGGCGCCGACGGCCGGGTCCACCGCGTTCGCATGGCCGTGGGTGAGCTTGTCGGCGGTGATGCGCGTCCCGTCGTCGTCCACCGTCAGAGCGGACGAAACCGCGCGGACCGCCTCGGCGAGGCCTTTGCGGCGCAGCAGTTCGGTCTTGTGCCGGGCGTCCGCGGCGAGCTGGACCCCCACCCGCTGCCAGGTGTCCGCGAAGAAGGCCTGGTCGCAGTCCTCCAGCAGTCGTCGCACCCAGGCCCGTACGGACGCCGGATCGTCCAGCAGCCGCGCGGTGAAGTCCGCCTGCCTGGGACCGCGCGCGGCCGCCACCTCCAGGGCCCGCACACGCATCGGCGAGTCGACGAGCGGAGAGGGGCTGCCGGTGTTGTACGCGCTGCCGCAGGTGAACTCCAGAGCGGCCGACACGAACCGCTCGTCGTCCAGCCTGTCCAGCGCGTCCAGTTCCTCGGTCAGCGTCGCCGCGGGGACGCCCGCACCGTCGCGTACGCCGGCGAACGGCATGAAGATGTCGGAGAACGTGTGACGCCACAGGAAGTCGGCCTCGTGCAGCCGGTCCGCCAGTTCCGGCTTGAGCCCGGCGGCCGTCGCGGTCGCCCAGCCGTGCAGCCCCGGATGGTGCGCCGGCTCGGACAGCGCGTGCAGGGCCATGCACAGCTCCGCCAGCGGGGACGGGGCGAAGACGATGCGCTCGGGCGGCAGGCCCGCGATGTCGATGGTCACGCTCACACCCCCATGGTGCACGGGTGGGCGAGACCGGCCGGCGTCATTTGACAGTGCTGGTCAATCGACGCGCCGGCCGCCCCCGGCGAGAGCACGCTGAAACACATGGACGCACTGCAGCAGCACATGATCGACACGTATCGCGCCGCCCAGCACGGCGCCCCGACACCGCCGCTCCCCGGTACGCACGACTGGGAGACGCTGCGCTTCATACGCGATGAGCGGGCCTTCCGCGCGGTGATCGCCGGGCGGCCCGCCCGAGGGCGCGTACGGGCCGCGCTGGCGCGCGCGTTCGGCCCTCACCCGGCCCGCCCGACGCGCTGACCCGACCTGTCGGCGGCCGGCGCTTCGACCGGCGGCGCTTCGAGCGGCGGCCCTTCGAGCGACCCTCCGGCCGGCCCGGACACCGCCTGCCCGAGTCGCGTGACGAAGTGCGACACCGCCGCCTTCACGTCGTCCGGTGTCCACTCCAGGCCCGGCGCCGTCACCGTCAACTCGGTGACCGACAGACCGGGCGGCGTGCCCGGGAACCAGCGGCGGAAGAGCGTCACTCCCGTCTCCTCCGCCTGCCGCACCGACGCCTCGTCCAGCACCTCCGCCTCGTACGGCAGCCACATCTGGAACTGGTGGGTGTGGGGCACCTCCGGGTTCACCCGGAACCACGGCACCCCGGCCTCCCGGAAGCCGTCCCGCAGTGCGGCGGCGACCACCTTCGCGTGAGCGACGTACGACGGGAGGCGCGGCAGCTCGCGCTGCAGGCCGAGCAGCGCGCTCACCACCGCCGGGTACTGCTGGAACAGCCGGCCGCCGTACCGGTGACGCCATACCCGGGCCTCGTCCACGAGGGACTCCGAGCCCGCGAGCACCGCGCCGGACATACCGTCCATGGACTTGTAGAAGGACACGTACACGCTGTCCGCGAGGGCCGCGATCTCGGGGAGCGTACGGCTGAAGTGGGGAGCGCACTCCCACAGTCGTGCGCCGTCGAAGTGCACCACCGCATCGCGTTCCCGGGCGGCCTCCACCACCGCGGTCAGTTCGTCCCACGACGGCAGGACGAAACCCGCCTCCCTCAGCGGAAGCTCCAGCATCAGCGTTCCGAACGGCTCGCCGCAGTCGCGCACTTCCCGGGCGGTCGGCAGCCGCGGCTCCGACGTCGGACGGACCGTCCGCAGTCCGCTCACGACGGACAGGGCGTCCCCTTCGTGTATCTCCGGATGGGCCAGCGGGTGCAGCGCGACGACCGGGTTCCCGGTCCGGCCCGCCCAGCAACGCAGCGCCACCTGCTGGGCCATGGTCCCGGTGGGGAAGAATGCGGCGGCCTCCAGGTCCAGCAGATCGGCGACCCGTCGCTCGAGTTCGGCGACCACTCCCCCGCCGTAGAAGTCGAGTCCTTCGTTTACGTCGATCACGGAGCCGGCGTCCGCCGCCAGCGCGGCCAGTTGCTCGCCGATCGTCCCGTCGCCCGAAGCCCGCCACAGCCGCCGCTTCGATCCCCGCCAGGCGGCGATCCTGCGCTGCCGGTCCTGCTCGTCAGGTCCGTCGGCCACATCCGTCGAGTCCGCCACATCCGTCGAGTCCGTCGCATCTGCCGCGCCCGCCCCATCTGCTGTGCTCGCCGCATCTGCAGTGCCCGTCACATCCGCTGTGCCCGCCGGGTCCGTCGTATCCGCCATCCGTCGATCATCGCCGACACCGCACCCCCCTGCCCACAGCCTGTGGACAGTCGGCAGGCGCGGAGTGACGCTGGCGTAGCATGACGAAGAATCGTCCGGTACCCACCGCGGACTGGAACGGAAGGCCGTCGCGCGTGAACGCATCCCACCCAGTGGACCCCCAGGACCGCCCCGCCCGTCTCACCGTCGGCGTCGTCGGAGCGGGCCGGGTCGGCCCTGCCCTCGCCGCGGCGCTTCAGCTCGCGGGACACCGCCCCGTCGCCGTCTCGGGAGTCTCCGACGCCTCGGTCCGCAGGGCCGCGACGCTGCTCCCCGACGTCCCTGTCGTCCCGCCCGCCCAGGTCCTCGAGCGCGCAGAACTGGTCCTGCTCACCGTCCCCGACGACGCCCTGCCGGGCCTCGTCGAGGGCCTCGCCGAGACCGGGGCAGTGCGGCCGGGGCAGTTGCTCGTCCACACCTCCGGCCGGTACGGCGCCGCCGTGCTCGACCCCGCCCGCCGGGTCGGCGCCCTGCCGCTCGCCCTGCATCCCGCCATGACGTTCACCGGCACCGCCGTCGACGTCCAGCGGCTGGCCGGCTGCTCCTTCGGCGTCACCGCCCCCGAGGAGCTGCGGCTCGCAGCCGAGGCACTGGTCATCGAGATGGGCGGCGAGCCCGAGTGGATCGAGGAGGAGGCGCGCCCGCTGTACCACGCGGCTCTCGCACTGGGCGCGAACCACCTGGTCACTCTGGTCGCCCAGTCCATGGAACTGCTGCGCAAGGCGGGCGTCGCGGCCCCCGACCGGATGCTCGGCCCGCTGCTCGGCGCGGCGCTCGACAACGCCCTGCGCTCGGGGGACGCCGCCCTGACCGGACCCGTCGCCCGAGGCGACGCCGGTACCGTTGCCGCCCATGTCGCGGAGCTGCGGAAGCACGCGCCGCAGACCGTGGCCGGCTACCTGGCGATGGCCCGATCCACCGCGGACCGCGCGCTCGCGCACGGCCTGCTCAAGCCGGAGCTGGCCGAGGACCTGCTCGGCGTACTGGCAGAAGGAGGCGACCGGTGAGCCCGACGCCGTGGGCCCGGAACCCGCGTGCGGGTCGGGACGAGTCGTTCGGGCTCGTCCCGACCCGCGAGGACCTCGACGACATGCTCAGCCACTACGGCGTCCCGGGCCGCAACGCCGTGGTAATGACGATGGGCGCCCTGCACGACGGACACGCGGGCCTGATCCGGGCCGCCCGCGAGCGCGTCGGCCGCAAGGGCTTCGTCCTCGTAACGGTCTTCGTCAACCCCCTCCAGTTCGGCGCGGGCGAGGACCTCGACCGCTACCCCCGCACCCTCGACGCCGACCTCCGGGTCGCCGAGGAGGCGGGCGCTAGCGCCGTGTTCGCCCCGTCCGTCGACGAGGTCTACCCGTGGGGCGAGCCCCAGGTCAGGCTGAACGCCGGCCCGATGGGCGAGCGACTCGAGGGTGCCACCCGCCCCGGCCACTTCGACGGCATGCTGACCGTCGTCGCGAAGCTGCTCCACCTCACCCGTCCCGACGTGGCCTTCTTCGGCCAGAAGGACGCGCAGCAGCTCGCCCTGATCCGTCGTATGGCGCGGGACCTCGATTTCCCCGTCGAGATCGTCGGCGTGCCGACCGTCCGCGAGCGTGACGGCCTCGCGCTGTCCAGCCGCAACCGCTACCTCTCCGCCGCCGAACGGCACACGGCCCTCGCCCTCTCCCGCGCCCTGTTCGCGGGCCGCGACCGGCTCGCCGCGCAGGAGGCGCTGCGCGCCCGCGCCGAATCGGTGCCCGCCACCGACCAGCGCGCCGCCGCGCTGGCCAAGATCGGCGAAGCCCGCGCATCCGCGGACGCGCACGCCGTAGCCCGCGCCGCGGAGGGAGTGCCCGCCGCGGTACGCGCCGCCGCGCAGGCCGTACTGGACGAGGCCGCCCGGTGGGATCCGCCGCTCGTCCTCGACTACCTGGTGCTCGGGGACCCCGCCGACTTCACCGAGGTCCCCGACGACCACACCGGCGACGCGATCCTCGCCGTGGCGGCGAAGGTGGGCGCGACCCGCCTGATCGACAATCTCCCGCTGGCCTTTTCCCCGATCCGACACAGTGGAGAGCCCAAGTGACCACCGGAATACGCCTGCACGCCCCCGCCCCCGGCTGGGCGATCGCCGCCGATGTCGTGGTCGTCGGCTCCGGCGTTGCCGGGCTCACCGCCGCACTGCGCTGCGCGGCGGCGGGCCGCAAGACGGTGGTCGTCACCAAGGCACGCCTCGACGACGGCTCCACCCGCTGGGCGCAGGGCGGCATCGCGGCCGCGCTCGGCGAGGGCGACACCCCGGGGCAGCACCTGGACGACACGCTCGTCGCGGGCGCCGGGCTGTGCGACGAGGAGGCCGTACGGACGCTCGTCACCGAGGGCCCCGACGCGGTACGGCGGCTGATCGCCACCGGCGCCGTGTTCGACACCTCCGCCGCAACCGGCGAGATAGAACTGACCCGTGAAGGCGGCCACCACCGCCGCCGCATCGCGCACGCGGGAGGCGACGCGACCGGCGCCGAGATCTCCCGCGCCCTGGTCGAGGCCGTACACGCCTCCCGGATCGAGACCGTCGAGAACGCCCTTGTCCTGGACCTCCTCACCGACGCCGAAGGCCGTACGGCAGGGGTGACCCTGCACGTCATGGGCGAGGGCCAGCACGACGGCGTCGGCGCGGTACACGCCCCCGCGGTGATCCTGGCCACCGGCGGCATGGGCCAGGTCTTCTCGGCCACGACCAATCCGTCGGTCTCCACGGGCGACGGGGTGGCGCTCGCGCTGCGGGCCGGCGCCGAGGTCTCCGACCTGGAGTTCGTCCAGTTCCATCCGACCGTGCTCTTCCTCGGCCCGGACGCCGAGGGCCAGCAGCCGCTGGTGTCCGAGGCGGTACGCGGAGAGGGCGCGCATCTCGTCGACGCGGACGGCGTGCGTTTCATGCTGGGGCAGCACGAGCTGGCGGAGCTGGCCCCCCGCGACATCGTCGCGAAGGCCATCATGCGGCGCATGCGGGAACAGGGCGCCCGGCACATGTATCTGGACGCCCGCCACTTCGGCGCCGAGATGTGGGAGCACCGCTTCCCGACCATCCTCGCCGCCTGCCGCAGTCACGGCATCGACCCGGTGACGGAGCCGATCCCGGTGTCGCCCGCGGCGCACTACGCCAGCGGCGGCGTACGGACCGACCTGCGCGGCCGCACCACGGTCCCCGGCCTCTACGCGTGCGGCGAAGTCGCCTGCACAGGCGTCCACGGCGCGAACCGGCTCGCCTCCAACTCGCTCCTGGAGGGCCTAGTCTTCGCCGAGCGCATCGCCGAGGACATCGCGGAGAACTCCCCGGCGGCCGGTGCGCCGTGCGTGCCCTGCGCGCCGGAACCGTCCACCGTCCCGCTGCTCGGTCCCGAGACGCGTATCGAAATCCAGCAGGTCATGTCCGGGGGTGCCGGTGTGCTGCGCTCCGCCGGGAGTCTCCGGCACGCGGCCGAGGGCCTCGAGGCCTTGTACCTCTCCGCCCTCAACGACCTCGAGACGCACGGCAAGACCGCCGAGCCGGGTGTCGACACATGGGAGGCCACCAACCTCCTGTGCGTGGCCCGGGTCCTGGTCGCCGCCGCTCTCGAACGGGAGGAGACGCGTGGCTGCCACTGGCGCGAGGACCGCCCGGGCCGCGACGACGCGAACTGGCACCGCCATCTCGTCGTGCGACTTTCCAGGAGCGAGAAGCGGGCCCTGGTGATCCACCGCACCGACACAGCCGCTTTTCCTCCCACGTGGCCCGACCCGGCTGCCCCGTCCACCGTCCCGTCCCCCGTCCCTCCCGCCGCCCGTCCCCAGGAGCAGTGACCGACCGTGTCCACCCCGAACGACCTTCCCCTCGTCCAGACCGGCTGCGGTGACTCCTGTGGCTGCGGCGCGGACGACGCGTACGACGCCGACCCGATGGAGTGCGGCCTGGACCCCGCCCTCGCCCAGCTCCTCGCCGACGCGGGCCTGGACCCCGTACTGGTCGAGGACATCGCCCACATGGCGATCGAGGAGGACCTCGACGGGGGCGTGGACGTGACGACCGTCGCGACCGTCCCCGAGGACGCCGTCGCCACCGCCGATTTCACCGCCCGCGAGACCGGAACGGTGGCGGGCCTGCGCATCGCGGAGGCGGTGCTCTCCATCGTCTGCACCGACGCGTTCGAGGTGGAGCGGCACGTCGAGGACGGCGACCGAGTCGAGGCCGGACAGAAGCTGCTGTCCGTCACCACTCGCACCCGCGACCTGCTCACCGGCGAGCGCAGCGCGCTCAACATCCTGTGCAGGCTGTCCGGCATCGCGACCGCCACCCGCGCCTGGGCCGACGTACTCGAAGGCACCGGGGCGAAGGTCCGCGACACCCGCAAGACGACCCCCGGCCTGCGCGCCCTGGAGAAGTACGCGGTGCGCTGCGGCGGCGGCGTCAACCACCGCATGTCGCTGTCCGACGCGGCTCTGGTCAAGGACAACCACGTGGTCGCCGCGGGGGGCGTGGCGGAAGCCTTCGGCGCCGTACGGAAGGCCTTTCCGGACGTACCGATCGAGGTCGAGGTCGACACCCTCGCGCAGGTGGACGAAGTACTGGCGGCGGGAGCGGACCTGATCCTGCTGGACAACTTCACCCCGGCCCAGACCGCGGAAGCGGTCAAGGCCGTCGCCGGCAGGGCCGTCCTGGAGTCCTCGGGCCGACTGACCCTGGACACGGCCCGCGCCTACGCCGAGACCGGGGTGGACTACCTCGCTGTCGGCGGCCTCACCCACTCCTCCCCGATCCTGGACATCGGCCTCGACCTGCGCGAGGCGAGCTGACCATGCTGCTCACCATCGATGTCGGCAACACGCACACCGTCCTCGGCCTCTTCGACGGTGAAGAGATCGTCGAGCACTGGCGCATCTCCACCGACGCGCGCCGCACGGCTGACGAGCTGGCCGTACTCCTCCAGGGCCTGATGGGCATGCACCCGCTGCTCGGCGAGGAGCTCGGAGACAACATCGAGGGCATCGCGATCTGCGCGACCGTCCCCTCGGTCCTGCACGAGCTGCGCGAGGTCACCCGCCGGTACTACGGCGACGTGCCGGCCGTCCTGGTCGAGCCCGGCATCAAGACCGGTGTCCCGATCCTCATGGACAACCCCAAGGAGGTCGGCGCCGACCGCATCATCAACGCGGTCGCGGCGGTCGAGCTGTACGGCGGCCCGGCGATCGTCGTGGACTTCGGTACGGCGACGACGTTCGACGCGGTGTCGGCCCGGGGCGAGTACGCGGGCGGCGTCATCGCGCCGGGCATCGAGATCTCGGTCGAGGCGCTCGGCGTCAGGGGCGCGCAGCTCCGCAAGATCGAGCTGGCCCGCCCCCGAAGTGTGATCGGCAAGAACACGGTCGAGGCGATGCAGTCCGGCATCCTGTACGGCTTCGCCGGCCAGGTCGACGGAGTGGTCAGCCGGATGGCCAGGGAACTGGCCGAGGACCCGGAAGACGTCACGGTCATCGCCACGGGCGGTCTCGCGCCGATGGTCCTGGGCGAGGCGTCCGTGATCGACGAGCACGAGCCGTGGCTGACGCTGATCGGACTCCGCCTGGTCTACGAACGCAACATCACGTCGTTCTGACGCACCCGCCTCCCGCGCTCGGTGCGCGGGAGGCGTACCACCACGCCGGACGATCTACGTTGAGCGGATTTTGTCCGATTAGCGCGTATTGTCGGCCCATGCCCACGCCATACGGTTCCCGTGGCGGCATGGCGTTCAGCGCAGACGAACTGCGTGTGCTCCGGCGCGCCCTCGCCCATGCCCTCCACTCAGACTCCACGCCCCTGACGGACGAGGACGTACAGGACTGCCTGCGCCTCGCGGACTCCGTGGACGAAGCGGTCCGCGAAGGCGGCCGGCTCCGGGCGTTCCTGCTCGCGGACCTCGGCCGCTACCGGGCCGCCATGCCCGGCACCACGGCCGGGTATCTGGAGCTGCTCCAGGACGCCCTCGCCGCAGGCTACCTCCCGAGCCCCGACGACCTCGCCGCACTCCGGGCGCTGCGCGGCAACCGCGTCGGCGCGGCGCTGTTCAACCGCTGTCAGGCGCTGGCGGAGCAGTCCGTACGGGCCAGGCTGGCCGGCCGCACCGGCCAGGCGCCTGCTCCCGCGACCCCTGCGCCGCGCACCCGGCTGCTCGCGCTCCCGGGCGGCAAGGAGGAGCAGAAGCCGGGGAAGCCGGCGCCGGAGAGGCCCGTACCGCAGCCCAGCGCACCCCGGCCGGACCGCCCAATCCCGACGCCGGGCGAGGTGTTCCCGCCACGCCGGAGGCCCACGCCCCCGCCGGAGGCGCGCGCGGCCGGGTAGCTACCCTGAAGGCATGGACTACGTATCCGCGCTTGTGCCGCCCGTGGTGATGGCCGCCTTCTTCATCGGTCTGATCGTGACTATCGTCAAGAGCCAGGGCGGCGCCAACAAGGCCAAGGAGGATGCGGCCGTCGACGCCGCCATCGCCCGGGCCGAGGCCGCGCAGCAGACGCCGCGGCCCGGCAGTACAGCCTGATCCTCCCTGCAGCTCCCTGCGGCGTACGGCTCATTTCGAGCCGTACGCCCATTTTGTTGTGTAAATATCAAGCCAATCCGGATATCTCCGACTATCGTTCTCGTGTGCCTCGCCCCTTGGGAGAACTCGAAGACGCCGTCATGACACGGGTGTGGCAGTGGAACCGCCCGGTCACCGTCCGGGAAGTCCTGGAAGACCTTCAGCAGGAACGGTCCATCGCCTACACCACCGTCATGACGGTTATGGACAATCTGCATCAGAAGGGCTGGGTGCGGAGGGAAGCCGAAGGCCGCGCCTATCGATATACGGCGGTCTCCACTCGAGCCGCCTACTCCGCCGCACTGATGAACGAAGCCTGGTCGACGAGTGACAACCCCGCAGCCGCCCTGGTCGCCTTCTTCGGCATGATGTCGGCCGAACAGCGAGAAGCGCTCCGCGACGCGGTACGGATGGTTCAACGGGACGAGCCGGGACCCGCACCCGAACGTGCACCGGAACGCGGGGCGGAACGCGCACCGGAACCGGAAGCAGAACCGGACGCGGAGGCCGGACGGGAAGCAGAGCCGGAAGCCGATGCCGGTTCCGGCGGCGGCGGGACGGGGCGATAGCGTCCCGACATGACCCGTGCACATCCCCAGGTTCCTCATGCAAACGGAAAAGCCGTCACCATTCGCCGGGCGCGGACGAGTGATGTGCCCACGGTTCGGCGACTCCTGGACTCGTACGTTCGCGATCGGATCCTGCTCGACAAAGCGACGGTCACGCTTTACGAGGACATCCAGGAGTTCTGGGTCGCGGAACGCGACGAAGATGCCCAGGTGGTGGGCTGCGGGGCACTGCATGTGATGTGGGAGGACCTGGCAGAAGTACGCACTCTGGCCGTCGACCGGGAGTTCCGGGGCGCCGGAGTGGGGCACCGGCTGCTGGCGAAGCTCTTGCAGACGGCCCGCTGGCTGGGTGTGCGCCGGGTATTCTGCCTCACCTTCGAAGTGGACTTCTTTGCGAAGTACGGCTTCGTCGAGATCGGAGAGACTCCGGTCGACGGAGATGTCTACAGCGAGCTGCTGCGTTCCTCCGACGAGGGCGTCGCCGAGTTCCTCGGTCTCGAACGAGTGAAGCCGAACACCTTGGGCAACAGTCGGATGCTTCTGCACCTGTGATCGGCCGCCCGCTATTCCCGGACGCTGTCACTCCGCGGGGCCTATGTCCGAATCGCGTACGTTTCCCGTGCCGATGCCCTCCGGAACCTCCACCAGGGGTTTGTGTTTTCCAGGCAAAAGCGGTTTCCTTTCCGCGTACTGCATTTTCGATGAAAGGAAATCCGGTGGCACAGAAGGTTCAGGTCCTTCTTGTCGATGACCTCGACGGCGTCGAGGCGGACGAGACCGTGACGTTCGCGCTGGACGGCAAGACCTACGAGATCGACCTCACCACCGCCAACGCGGACAAGCTCCGCGGCCTCCTCGAGCCGTACACCAAGAGCGGGCGGCGTACCGGTGGGCGCGCCGCGACCGGCCGGGGCAAGGGCCGTGCGGTCGCCGTCGGGGGCAGCAAGGACACAGCCGAGATCCGTGCGTGGGCGAAGGCCAACAACTACAGCGTCAACGACCGCGGCCGGGTACCCGCCGAGATCCGCGAGGCCTACGAGAAGGCCAACGGCTGAGTATTCGTACGCAGCAGCCGGGCCCGGTGGCATTCCGTCGCCGCCGCGTCCACCAGTCGTACGAGATCGGGGACACGCCCAATGTCCCCGGGTCCGGCCCTGTGTCCCATGGGATGTCCCATCGGGGCGATGGCCGGTAGCCGTGCCTCGCACCCCGGCTCGGGGGGCCGCAGCCACCTGGCGGCCCCCCGCGAGCACGCCCCCGGGAAGCCGGGCGGCGCGGGGGCGGTGATCCGGCCGCCCGCACCGGTCGCGGTCAGGTCCAGGGCGATCCCGCCCCAGTCGAGCCAGTCGAGCAGCCCGTCCAGCTCGTCCGCGCTCCCGGCGGCCACCAGCAGCCGCATCCGCTGCCCCGCCAGCGCCACCGGACAGGTGGCGGCGATGCGCCGCAGCACCGCGAAGCCCGCCTCGGCCGGCAGCTCCAGGACGTCGAAGCGCAGCCCGGTCAGCAGCTCCACCGGAACCCCGTCGGCGACCGCCCAGCCGAGTTCGCGCTCGTACCAGTGCGCGATGCCGTCGAGCGGCGCCCGAGGGACCGGGACAGTCGTAATCATGTCCGGAGCAACTCCTGAGGACCCCGCGGAGTTACGCAGAGTCGCCTCATGAGCGCGTTCCGTGGTGGCGCGAGGGTCTCGCTGACGCTTTCGGAGGCGCAAAGATGTTCGCCCATAGCTGAGGGAACCGGGGAAAGCGGCATGGAGTGTCAGTGCTTACGGGTAAGACATTCCTAGTGGGAAGGGGCGACACGCAGTTCTGGCGGTCTCACGTTCGCCATCGGCGTACTGGTGGCACGGGTATCTGCCTGGCCTGCGGGAACATCGTCTCGCACCATCAGGTTGGAGCAGTTGTCGACTGTTCGGGGCAGGAGGCCAAGGACGGGTGTCGGCAGTTGGAATGAGCTGTCCCGTCTTGCGGGACTAGCATGCGGAAGGACTGCGGGGAGGGGACACGCCCCTCTCACTGCCCGACCGCTCTGAGGAGCGATTAACGATGTTCGAGAGGTTCACCGACCGCGCGCGGCGGGTTGTCGTCCTGGCTCAGGAAGAAGCCCGGATGCTCAACCACAACTACATCGGCACCGAGCACATCCTCCTGGGCCTTATCCACGAGGGTGAGGGTGTCGCCGCTAAGGCCCTGGAGAGCCTCGGGATTTCGCTCGAGGCGGTCCGCCAGCAGGTGGAGGAGATCATCGGGCAGGGGCAGCAGGCCCCGTCCGGGCACATCCCCTTCACCCCTCGTGCAAAGAAGGTCCTGGAGCTCTCGCTCCGCGAGGCCCTTCAGCTCGGCCACAACTACATCGGCACGGAGCACATCCTGCTCGGCCTGATCCGCGAGGGTGAGGGTGTCGCCGCCCAGGTCCTCGTGAAGCTGGGCGCCGATCTGAACCGGGTGCGGCAGCAGGTCATCCAGCTGCTGTCCGGTTACCAGGGCAAGGAGGCCGCCACGGCAGGCGGTCCGGCCGAGGGAACTCCCTCGACCTCGCTCGTCCTGGACCAGTTCGGCCGCAACCTGACTCAGGCCGCTCGCGAATCCAAGCTCGACCCGGTCATCGGGCGCGAGAAGGAGATCGAGCGGGTCATGCAGGTGTTGTCCCGCCGAACCAAGAACAACCCGGTCCTGATCGGCGAGCCCGGCGTCGGAAAGACGGCGGTCGTCGAAGGACTGGCGCAGGCCATCGTCAAGGGAGAGGTGCCCGAGACCCTCAAGGACAAGCACCTCTACACCCTCGACCTCGGTGCGCTCGTCGCCGGGTCCCGCTACCGCGGTGACTTCGAGGAGCGCCTGAAGAAGGTCCTGAAGGAGATCCGCACCCGCGGCGACATCATCCTGTTCATCGACGAGCTCCACACCCTCGTGGGTGCGGGTGCCGCCGAGGGTGCGATCGACGCCGCCAGCATCCTCAAGCCGATGCTGGCCCGCGGTGAGCTGCAGACCATCGGTGCGACGACGCTCGACGAGTACCGCAAGCACCTGGAGAAGGACGCGGCCCTCGAGCGCCGCTTCCAGCCGATCCAGGTCGCGGAGCCGTCGCTGCCGCACACCATCGAGATCCTCAAGGGACTGCGCGATCGCTACGAGGCACACCACCGGGTGTCCATCACGGACTCCGCGCTGGTCGCCGCAGCGACGCTCGCCGACCGGTACATCTCGGACCGCTTCCTGCCGGACAAGGCGATCGACCTGATCGACGAGGCCGGCTCCAGGATGCGCATCCGCCGGATGACCGCGCCGCCGGACCTCCGTGAGTTCGACGAGAAGATCGCCGGTGTCCGCCGGGACAAGGAGTCCGCGATCGACTCGCAGGACTTCGAGAAGGCGGCCTCCCTCCGCGACAAGGAGAAGCAGCTCCTTGCGGCCAAGGCCAAGCGCGAGAAGGAGTGGAAGGCCGGCGACATGGACGTCGTCGCCGAGGTGGACGAGGAGCTGATTGCCGAGGTCCTCGCGACCGCCACGGGCATTCCGGTCTTCAAGCTCACCGAGGAGGAGTCGTCCAGGCTGCTCCGCATGGAGGACGAGCTCCACAAGCGCGTCATCGGTCAGAAGGACGCCATCAAGGCGCTGTCGCAGGCCATCCGCCGTACGCGGGCAGGCCTGAAGGACCCGAAGCGGCCCGGTGGCTCGTTCATCTTCGCCGGCCCGTCCGGTGTCGGTAAGACCGAGCTCTCCAAGACGCTCGCCGAATTCCTCTTCGGTGACGAGGACGCGCTGATCTCCCTCGACATGTCGGAGTTCAGTGAGAAGCACACGGTTTCCCGCCTCTTCGGTTCTCCCCCCGGATACGTGGGTTACGAAGAGGGCGGCCAGCTCACCGAGAAGGTGCGCCGGAAGCCGTTCTCCGTCGTCCTGTTCGACGAGGTCGAGAAGGCCCACCCCGATATCTTCAATTCCCTTCTGCAGATCCTTGAGGACGGTCGTCTGACCGACTCACAGGGCCGCGTCGTGGACTTCAAGAACACGGTCATCATCATGACGACCAACCTCGGGACCCGGGACATCTCGAAGGGCTTCAACCTGGGCTTCGCCGCCCAGGGCGACGTCAAGTCGAACTACGAGCGGATGAAGATCAAGGTCAACGAAGAGCTCAAGCAGCACTTCCGGCCGGAATTCCTCAACCGCGTCGACGACACGGTGGTCTTCCACCAGCTCACCGAGGAAGACATCATCCAGATCGTCGACCTCATGGTCGCCAAGGTGGACGAGCGTCTGAAGGACCGGGACATGGGCCTCGAGCTCAGCCCGTCCGCCAAGTCGCTCCTCGCCAAGAAGGGGTACGACCCGGTTCTGGGCGCGCGGCCGCTGCGCCGGACGATCCAGCGCGAGATCGAGGACATCCTCTCCGAGAAGATCCTCTTCGGCGAGCTGCGCCCCGGTCACATCGTGGTCGTGGACACCGAAGGCGATGGTGAGGAGCGGAAGTTCACCTTCCGTGGCGAGGAGAAGTCCGCTCTGCCGGACGTCCCCCCGATCGAGCAGGCGACGGGCGGCGGCGCCGGCCCCAACCTGAGCAAGGACGCGTAACGCGCGGCCTCCTGTACGACGGAGCGGCCCCCGGAACCTCGGTTCCGGGGGCCGCTCCGTTGCGCGGGCTTCAGGCGTCGCCGGCCTCTCGGGCGTCTCGGGCCTCTCAGGACTCGAGGATCTCGACGTGGTCCGGAAGATCGGCGGCTCCCGATGCCGACTCGGCGCCGCCGGGGAGGTGGATCCGCTCCAGCCAGGGCAGGTCGCGGAGTGGAATCAGGTCGCCCCAGTACCCGGACCCCACGATGTGCAGGTCCGTGAGCTCGGGGAAGAGCTCCGGTACGCGCCGCAGACCGGGGCCCCGGCCGCTCTCGTACCTGAGGTGCAATTTTCGGACAGGGGGGAGGAATTCTCCGGCCGGGTGACTGTCCAAGGCCTCCGCCGCCACCTCCAGCAGGACGAGACGCCCCGCCTCCGCGAGGTCCGCCCAGTCGGCTGCGGTCCGCGGGCTGCTCTCTGCGCCGAGGCGCAGGAAGATCAGGTCGGCCCAGCGGCCGATGCCCCCGTAGCCGGACTCCGGGCCGCGGGACCCCACGAGGTCGAGCGCGTCCAGGGAGGCGTCCGATGAGAGATCGTCGAGTGTCCACCGGGTCGCGGGGGAGAGCGCCAAGGTGAGGTTGGTCAGGCGGTCCAGCGTGCGGAGAGGGCGCAGATGCGGGATGTCCCCGAGCTGCGTCAGACTCAGGAACCGCACGGGGAGGCCCGCCAGGCCGGAGAGGTCCCGAAGGCGGCCGCAGTGGCTTACGGACAGGTCGATGAGCTCGTGCGAGGCCCGCAGGAAGTCCACGTCGGCCAGCGTGGAGTGGTGACTGAGGCGGATGCGCACGGGTGAGGCCGTGCGCACGTACTCGGTCAGGTCCCCGACGGACAGGTCGCCCTTGGTCTGGAGCAGGGGACGGCCGCCGAGCGCCTTCAGGGCCGCCAGCTGCTGGTCGGTGCGGATGCTGAAGTACAGGTGCCGGGGGTCGAGGCCGGCGACCACCTCGTCCGCGTACCGCTGGGTGTCGAAGCGGTCCCAGGACCATACGAGCTGGGAGCGGACGCGCAGCGAACTGTGGCCGGCGAAGCGGGCGAGGAACGGAATGGCCGCGTCGGACGGGATCCGGGACGCGGTGACCACCACATTGACCGCCTCGCCCTCGGTCAGCTCTTCGGGCCCGGGCAGCAGATCGAGTACGAGGGGACCCACCGCGGCCAGCTCATGAGCGGCCTGGGTGCTGCGCGGCGGCAGGAGTCGGCTCGCGCGTTCTTTCACGGCTTCGGCGACCGCTGGGTCCAGCTCGGTGGCGTGCTCCAGGCAGGCCGCGGCGAGGAGATAGATGCGGGCTCGCGCGCCGCCCGCGGCCTGGTCGCCCGCGGCCAGCAGGTCGCTGAGCAGCTCCGCCCGCTCGCGCGGCCGGGCGTGGGCGACGGCCAGCCGGATCACGTCCTCCCACTGGTCGTCGGCCGCGTGCGCGATGAGCAGGCCGATGTCCCACGCCTCGACGGCGGCCCTGGCGCCCAGGTAGTCCTGAAAGGTGCGGTGGACGAAGACCACGGCGCCGGGGGCAGGCTCCCGCAGCAGGCCGCTGCGGAGCAGGAGGTGGCCGAAGATGTCGGTCCCGTTGCCCTGCGCCGCGGCAAGGGGCACGGCGGGCAGGGCCTCGCTGATGATCCGTTCGGCGCGCTCGCGGTCCAACTCGGTGCGGCCGTTGCGGATGAGCCAGTAGGCGAGTCGCTGGAGCAGCTGGGTCTGGGCCTCCTGCTGGAGGTCGATGCCGTCCACGGCGCCCATGTCGCGTTCGCGGTCCCGGCGGGCGAGGAGCATGGTGAGGGCCGCCTCGTACAGCTCCTTGCGGCCGTGCGGCAGGAAGCCGCGCCTGTCCCGGTGGAGGGCGCAGATCAACCCGCACATGAGCGGATTGGTGGCGAGCCTTCCGAGGTCGGACTTCGTCCGGACCGCGGCGAGCAGCGAGGTCTCGTACGCGTCCAGCCGGTCCTGGTCCCGGCCCTCGCCCCGGGCGGCCGTGTGCCAGCGGGTGATGAACGCCGCGACACCGGCGGGGCTCATGGGGGAGAGGGCCAGCTCGGCGAAGCCGTCCTCGCACAGCCAGTTCTCCCGTACGGCCGAAGGGCGCGAAGTGACCAGCCAGCGGTTGCCGGGAAAGGCGTCCAGCAGGTCGCGTAGCCAGTCGCGCGTGCGCTCGCGCTCGGCGTCGGGGATCTCGTCGATGCCGTCGACGAGCAGCAGACCGCGGCCGGTGCTGAGTACGCGGTCCACCCAGCTGTCGGGCTGCGACCCGGACAGCGGGGAGCCGATGGCCGAGAGGAACCGGTCGGGGGCGGGCAGCCGTTCGCCGTGCCGGGTGAGGGTGCGCAGGGGCAGGACGAACGGGATGCGGTCGTGCAGATACGACATCCGGGCGCCGAGATCCTGGCGCGCGGCGGAGAGCGCGAGCCACTGGACGAGGGTGGTCTTGCCGGAGCCCGCCACCCCCCTCAGCAGGACCCTGTCGTGGCCGGCGAGAGCCTGATCGGCCGCCACGGGCTGGTTCGGGGCCACGGCCGGATGGTCGGCGTCCGAGTCGGCGTCGAGTGCCTCCAGGCTCAGGTACGCCGCGTTCAGCGGCCATCGGTCCGGGGAGTTCGACAGGTCGATGCCGTAGATCGTGAGCTTGCCGTGTTTCTTCGCGACATGGGCGAGGTAGCGCTGCTCGAACGCGGCGTCCCGCGCGTCCGGGCGAGGGGTGCGGGCGATCAGTTCGTCAATTCTGGCGATCAACTCGGCCTGGGATCGGCTCTGCTCGACCAGGGTGCGGGCGACGAAGGTCGAGCGCTGAGTGAAGAAGTGCAGGATGTGCAGGCACGCGGTGCCGGTCAGGCCGTCGTGGAACGCGGTGGCGTCCGCCGACAGGTGCCTGGTCACGGGAGCGGCCCTGCGCAGGCGCCGGGCGAGGTCCGCGTGACCGAGGCGGACGGCCTGGACGTCGTCGATGTCCAGGCCGCCGAGGGCCAGCAGCGTCCGGGTCAGCGCGTCGGTGACGGCCTGCTCCTCGTCGGGCGGGACCGGGCGCTCGCCGGCGCGCAGCGCTCGGCGGACGAGTTCGGCGCCGAGCTGCTGCACGTCCTTCTCCGTGAGTACGCGCTTCTCGCCCTTGAAGGAGACGAGTCCGGAGATGCGGACCGGCTTGTCGACCAGGCCCGCGCCCGGCCCTTCGGTTACGAAGAGCTTTCTGATGAGCGGTGCGACGGCGGCGGACGCGAGGCGGGCGCCGATGACTGCCGGATCCATGTGCGTTGTCCCCCCGAACGCCCCCGAACTTGCCCTGTTTCGCGGCTCAGTTTAGTGAGGGCGGGTGTGACCCCGGTCTCGATTCGGCGCTGGGGGGACCGGGTCCGTGGTGACAAGGCGCACAGCCATTTTGGGCGGTACTAGGTGGATTAGGAGATAGGGGACGTTGCGGTGTCCGGATCCGGTCGGGACGTTGTGCGGCTTCTGTCCCCCTGAGGGTGAAGAGTCCGAATCCTTACGCAGGTAATCGGATGCATGGGCGAAGAGCTGGGCTTAAACGCGCCGCGCGCCTTCGAATCAGAGTGTCCGAGAGTTGATTTCGGTGTCAACGCCTGCGTATTCCGGAAGGGCTTCTACGAGCTTTGGTAGTAATAGGGGGGTTTGAGTGCTGGGGGAGCGCGGGTTACCAAGGTATGGCCAGCCCGGCATGCGTGCCGGGTCCATTCATGCCCGGAGGTACTCCCCGTATGTCGAAGCGCACCGATTCCCTCAGCACCCGCCGCCCGTCCGCCCTCCGTACCCGTGCCGCCGTCCTGGCCGCGGGCATGGGTGCCACGGCGGTGCTCGGGGCGGGCGTCGCGTTCGCCGATGACGCGGCCGCCTCCTCGACTGTCCTGTCCGCGCCGGCCGCCTCGATCGCCGCGCAGTCCGAGGCGCAGGCCAAGAAGGCTGCCGAGGTCAAGAAGGCCACGGTGGCCGCGAAGGCCAAGAAGGCCAAGAAGGCGGCCAATCCTGCGTGGACCAACCCGGTCGCCAAGTACACCCTGAGCGCCAGCTTCGGCCTCGGCGGCAACATGTGGTCGCAGAAGCACTCCGGCCAGGACTTCGCGGTTCCGACCGGCACCCCGGTGAAGGCCGCCGGCGCCGGCACCGTCGTCAAGGCCGGCCCGAACGGTGGCGGCGACGGTCCCGCGTACGGCAACGCCATCGTGGTCAAGCATGCCAACGGCAAGTACTCGCAGTATGCGCACCTGTCGAAGATCAAGGTGTACATCGGCCAGAAGGTCAAGACGAACCAGCAGATCGCGCTCTCCGGCAACACCGGAAACTCCAGCGGCCCGCACCTGCACTTCGAGATCCGTACGACCCCGAACTACGGCTCGGCGATCAACCCGGTCGCGTTCCTGCGCAGCGCCGGCGTCAATCTCTGACCGGTCGCGGTGGTCACGGCGTGACCGCGTGAGCCTGCGTCACCAGATCGATGGCGACTTCGAGGACAGCCCTGCGCTTGTCCTCGGGGTCGCCTTCGACGTTCTGCAGGAAGAACATGCCGGCGTGCATCGTGAACAGCGCGCTCGCGCAGCGGACCTGATTCACGAGCGGAGCGTCGGGCTCCTTGATCAGGTCGAGCATGACGATCATGCGCTCCTTGAAGGTCTCGCCCACGCTCAGCTCGCGCACTGTGGCCTGGTTCTCCTGCATGAAGCGGAAAAGCGGGGCGGCGCCGGTCAGGGCCTCGCTGTAGCGGCGCAGAATCTCCTGCTTGGTCTCCAGTGTGGAGGGCTGCTGCCTTCCCCAGTCGATCAGCTCGTCGATGGGCCGGGTCAGGTCCTGGAAGAGGCTGATGAGAATGTCTTCCTTGGTCTTGAAGTGGTAGTAGAGCGCCGCCTTCGTGACGTCCAGCTTCTCCGAGATCTCGCGCAGCGACGTCTTCTCGTACCCCTGCTCGGCGAAGAGTGCCAGGGCCACGTCCTGGATGCGCTGGCGGGTGTTCCCTCTGCGCGGCTGCCGCGTGCTGGCCATGGATACCTCCAGGAGATACTTGCTTGACGCCCGGCTAGTTACGGGTCTACGGTCCCTCAGTGTAGTGAACTAGCCGGGCGGCAAGTAAGTGCCCGGGGGGAGTGGGGATCATGGCGGACGTCGGGATACCGGAGAAGAACGGGACACCGGGCAGCGAGGTGAAGCCGCGCAGCGTGCGCGTGGTGCTGCTCGCGCTGATGATCGCGATGCTGCTCGCCATGCTCGACAACATGATCATCGGCACCGCCATGCCGACCATCGTGGGCGAGCTCGGCGGCCTGGAGCACCTGTCATGGGTGGTCACCGCCTACACGCTCGCCACGGCTGCCTCGACCCCGATCTGGGGCAAGCTCGGCGACATGTACGGGCGGAAGGGAATCTTCCTCACCTCGATCGTCATCTTCCTGATCGGATCGGTGCTGAGCGGCATGGCCCAGGACATGGGTCAGCTCATCGGCTTCCGGGTGATCCAGGGCCTCGGCGCGGGCGGCCTCATGGTCGGCGTCATGGCGATCATTGGGGACCTGATCCCGCCCCGGGAGCGCGGCAAGTACCAGGGCATGATGGCCGGCGTCATGGCGCTGGCCATGATCGGCGGGCCGCTGGCCGGCGGGGTCATCACCGACCACTGGGGCTGGCGCTGGTCCTTCTACATCAACCTGCCGCTCGGCGCCGTCGCCCTTGCCATGGTCTCTTCCGTACTGCACCTGCCGAAGAAGGAGGCGCAGGGGCGTATCGACTACCTCGGGGCCGCGCTGCTGACTGTCGGCATCACGGCGATCGTGCTCGTCACCACCTGGGGCGGTACCGAGTACGCCTGGGGCTCCGCGGTGATCATGGAGCTCATCGCCCTCGGCGTCGCCTCGCTCGTCGGGTTCCTCTTCGTCGAGACGAAGGCGGCCGAGCCGATCATGCCGCTGCACATCTTCCGCAGCCGCAACTTCACGCTCATGTCGGTGATCGGCTTCCTGACCGGCTTCGCGATGTTCGGCGCGGTGCTCTTCCTGCCACTGTTCCAGCAGTCCGTCCAGGGCGCCTCGGCCACCAACTCCGGTCTGCTGCTCCTGCCGCTGCTGCTCTCGATGATGGTCGTCTCGCTGATCGCGGGCCGGGTCACCACCAACAGCGGCAAGTACAAGATCTTTCCGATCGTGGGCGGCGCCCTGATGGTCGCGGGCCTGTTCCTGCTGGCCCAGATGGACACCGGCACCTCCCGCCTCACCTCCGGGATCTACATGGCGGTGCTCGGCGCCGGCATGGGCTTTCTGATGCAGATCACGATGCTCGTCGCGCAGAACAGCGTGGAGATGAAGGACATGGGCGTCGCCTCGTCCTCCACCACCCTGTTCCGTACGCTGGGCAGCTCCTTCGGCGTCTCGATCATGGGCGCGCTCTTCACCACCCGGGTCCAGGACACGATGGCCGAGCGGGGTGCGGCAGCCGCCACACAGGGTTCCGCCCAGCTCGACGCGGCCGGCCTGGCCAAACTGCCGGACGCGGTGCGCGAGGCGTACCAGCACGCGGTGGCGTCGGGCATTCACTCGGCGTTCCTGCTCGGCGCGGCGCTCGCGGTGATCGGCTTCGCGGCCGCGTGGTTCGTCAAGGAGGTGCCGCTGCGCGGGGCGGGACCCGCCGCCGCCGGCCCGGACGCGGAGGCGCCCGGCGGCAAGGTGGCCGAGACCGTCTGACCTGCCCGGATCCAGTCGTCGGGCAGAGGCCACGGTGTACGCACCCGGGGCCTTTGTCAGTGCCTCGTGCCAGCATCGAGTACGTGAGGCACCTGGCGCATCTCAAGCAGCTGAGGCTGGCCAAGGACGCGATGGACCGCGACTGGGCCGGGCCGCTCGACCTCGACGCCGTCGCCGCGCACGCGGGCTACTCCCGGTACCACTTCGTCCGGGCCTTCAAAGCGGTGTACGGCGAGACGCCCGGTCAGTACCTGTCCCGCCGCCGGATAGAGCGGGCGGAGGAGATGCTCCGCACGGCGAACTTGTCGGTCACCGAGATCTGCGTGCTGGTCGGCTTCAGCAGCCTGGGCACCTTCTCGTCGCGCTTCAAGAAACAGACCGGTCTGTCACCGAGCGAATACCGCGGCAAACACGTCGGCCGCGGAGCGGCGCTGATACCCGGGTGCTACGCGATGCTGTGGGCCGGGGGCTTCCCCGCCAAGCACCGCAATTCTGAAGAAGCAGGCTGAGCGTGCCGCTGCCTACGGTGGCACGGCAAGCCCATCCCCTCCCCTGGAGTAAGACATGATCAAGGGTCTCGTCATTTCCACCGTCTGGGTCCTGGACCAGGACCGGGCCAAGGAGTTCTACACCCAGAAGCTCGGCCTCGAGGTCCGGACGGACATGACGATGGGTGAAGGCGGTATGCGCTGGCTGACCGTCGGGTCGAAGGAACAGCCCGACGTCGAGCTGACGCTGATGGTCCCCGGCCCGCCCGCCATGGACCCCGAGTCGGCGGAGGCGATGAAGACGCTCATCTCCAAGGGCGTCCTCGGTGCGGGGGTGCTGGCCACCGACGACATCCACGGGGACTACGAGAAGCTGAAGGCCCGCGGCGTCGAGTTCCTCCAGGAGCCCCAGGAGCGGCCGTACGGCACCGAGGCGATCTTCCGTGACGACTCGGGGAACTGGTTCTCGTTCACCCAGCCGCGCGAGGGCGGCCTCGACGTCGACAAGGACTGGGCCTGCTGAAACAACTGGGCCTGCTGAAACAAGGGACTCGCGCCCGCCGAGGACCGGGACCCGACCCCAGGCACTGACCGGCCTACCCCGGGAGCCGCACGATGGGGAAGCTGCCGGTGTTCGTCGGCGCGTGTTCGGGAAGCCAGAGCACCGCGATCGCACCGCCCGCGCCCGCTGCCGTGTCGGTTTCAGGGCGTGCGGCGTTGCGGAAGGTAAGGCGTGCCCCGAGTACGCGGGCCTGGCCCGCGGCGATGGTCAGTCCCAGTCCGTGGCCGACGCCCGCGCGGTCGCTGCTGCCGGTGCGGAACCGGCTCGGTCCCTCCCGCAGCAGCGCCTCGGGAAACCCAGGCCCGTGGTCACGTACACGCAGCACCCGGCCCTCCACGGTGACCTCGACCGGCGGCTTGCCGTGCTTGGCGGCATTGGCCAGCAGATTGCCGAGGATGCGCTCCAGCCGCCGCGGATCGGTGCTGACCTCCGACTCGTGCACCACGCGCACCACGGCATCCGGATCCAGCGTCCTGACGCGGCGGCTGACGAACTCGCCGAGGGCGACCTCCTGGAGCTCGGCCCGCTCGGAGGCGCTGTCCAGCCGCGCCACCTCCAGTACGTCCTCCACGAGCACGCGCATCGCCTGGGCCCGGTCCCGGACCAGCTCGCTGGGCCGGCCCGGCGGCAGCAGTTCCGCCGCCGTCAGCAACCCCGTCACCGGCGTGCGCAGCTCGTGTGCGATGTCCGCGGTGACCCGCCGTTCGGCCTCCAGACGCTGCTGAAGGGCGTCCGCCATGGCGTCCACGGCACGCGCGAGGTGGTCAGTCTCGTCGCGGACGACGCCGCCGACCGCGTCCCGTACCCGTACGTCCGGATTGCCCTGGGCCACCTTGCCCGCCGCGGTAGCCGCCTTGCGGAGCCTGCGGGAGATCTGGCCGCCGATGAGCACGCCGAGCGCCGAGCCGACGAAGACGACCGCGACAGAGCCGATGACCAGCGCCCTGTCCAGATCCTTCATCACGTTCGCGCTGTCGGTGAAGCGGGTGTGCAGCGACAGGATCTGCCCGTTGCCCAGCGGCACGGCCGCCCACACGTCCGGCGCGCCGCCGTCGTGCTCCTGCACATACGTGCCGCGCCGCGCCGAGGTCGCCTTGTCCTTCAGGGCCCTGGGCAGCTCGGGATCGTTCAGCTTGGCGCCGAGTGGCGGCTTCTTGGCCGCCTCCGAGTTGCGGGCGATGAACTGCACCCGCTCCAGCTGTACGTCACGGGCGTTGTCGAGCATGGAGACGCGCGCCGCGTTGTGCACGACCAGGCTGAGAGCCACGGCGACCAACGCGCCGACGGCGGCGATCGCGAAGCTGATCTTCCAGCGGATTCCCGTGCGCAGGGCGAACCGTTTCATGCCTTCAACTTGTATCCGAAGCCGCGGACCGTCTCGATCCTGTCCTGGCCGATCTTGGTACGCAGCCGCTGCACATGGACGTCCACGACCCGGGTGTCACCGCCCCAGCCGTAGTCCCACACCCGTTCCAGCAGCCGGTCGCGGGAGAGCACCGTGCCCGGCGCCGCGGAGAACTCCAGGAGCAGCCGCATCTCGGTCGGTGTGAGCGCCACCGGCGTGCCGTCCTTCCGTACCTCCATGCCCTCCGTGTCGACCTCCAGGTCGCCGAAGGACAGCAGCGGGCTGTCGCCCTGCCCGTTCGCGTGGCCCTGCCCCCCCGGCCCGCCCGCGTGCCCGAAGCGGCGCAGTACGGCCCGGATGCGGGCGACCAGCACGGCGCCGTCGAAGGGCTTGGTGACGTAGTCGTCGGCGCCCGCCTCCAGCCCCAGCACAACGTCGATCGAGTCGGCGCGAGCGGAGAGCATGATGACCGGCACGGTGGACTCGTCGCGGATCCGGCGGCACAGGCTGACACCGTCCAGGCCCGGCACCATGACGTCGAGCAGCGCGATGTCCGGCCGGTTGGAGCGGAACGCCTCCAGGCCCGACAGTCCGTCGGGCATCGCGGTCACCCGGAAGCCGTCACGCTCAAGCGCCAGCTGGGTCGCCTCACGGATGACATCGTCGTCCTCGACGAAAAGCACATGTGTCTCGGCCATCCGCTGCTCTCAGTCCTCCGACGAAGCGGTGGGCGGCTGGGCGCCGCCGTCGACCGCGTTGCTGTAGTCGTTGTGCACCCGGTCCTGCTCGGTGAACTTCTCTCCCGACCAGCGGTACGTGATGATGTCCTCGCCGGACGGGAAGGCCACCGAGTCGCCCTTGGCGTACACCTGCTTGGTGAGCACCAGGTCGCCGCGGTCGATCTCCGCATAGACCGGCGGCTCCTCGGCCGCGAAGACGTTCTCGTACCTGTCGCCCTCGGCGCGATACACGTACGTGCCCACGCCGACCGCGTCCGCGCACGACAGGACGTTGACCACGACGTCGTTGACGCCGTTCGCGGTGATCTTCCCGTAGGAGACGTCGACCGGGTACTCGTCGGCGACGCAGGGCTTCAGATCGCGCTTGACCGCCTCGCTGACCTCGGGGTCGTTCTTCACCAGCGTCACCGCGTCGACGGTCTGCAGAGCCTCGGAGGACGCCGAAGTGGTGGGCGCCACCTTCGCCACCTGGTCGGAGCGTGCCGCACCCTCGTCGCGCACCCCGGCACCGCCCGTGGAACAGCCCGCCACAAACAGGCCGACGGCGGCGAGGCTGGCCGCAGCCGTTCCCGTCGCCGCCAGTGAGGCTCTGTCTAGGCCGCGCACCGCTCCCGCCCCTCGTTCCGCGCGGCGTGTTCACCGCGCTCCAGTGCCCGCGCGTCCAGATCGCGGCTCTCCAGCTCCTGACGGAGCCGGGCCAGCGCCCGGTGCAGGGTGCTCTTCACCGTACCTGCCGACATACCGAGCGCCGCGGCGGTCTCCTCGGTGCTCATCTGCTCCCAGTGCCGGAGTACGACCACGCTGCGCTGCTTGGGCGCCAGCACGCCGAGTATGTCCATCAGCAGGGCGCGGTCGGCGCGCTGCTCGGTGCCGTCCTCGACGCTCGCGTCGGGCAGCTGCTCGGTGGGGACTTCTTCGAGCTTGCGGGCGCGCCACCACTCGGTCCGGGTGTTGATCATGACCCGGCGGAGGTAGGCATCGGCCAGGGACTTGTCCGCGATGCCGTCCCAGCGGCCGTACGTACGGGCCAGCGCGGTCTGCAGCAGGTCCTGGGCGTCCACGGGGTCGGGGACCAGGCGCCGGGCACTGCGCAGCAGCGCCTCCTGACGGGTCCGTACGTACTCCTCGAACTCGAGCACCTCGCCGTGCGCCATTTCCGAACCGCCTCTGTTCCGCCTCCGTTGTTTACGGACCTGAAGTTACGGAGGCGGTGTCACGAGGTTGTGCGGACCAGTGCTCGGTGGGCGCACGGCTGTACGTAGGTTGTGTAACAGGCGCCGGTTCCGGGCCCCGGTCAGCTCAGCGGCAGCCGGTACACCCCGCCCGGCAGCGGTTCCACCAGCCCGTCGGCCACCAGCCCGTCCAGTGCCCTGGCGCGCTGTACCGGCTCGTCCCACACCGTGTCGAGCACCGATTGCGGCACCGGCCCGACGGCCTCGCGCAGTACGGCGAGCAGCTTTCCACGCACCTGCCGGTCCGTACCGGCGTACGTCTGGCCGCGCCGCGGCGGACCCTGGTGCTCGGGTTTGCCGGCCAGCCGCCAGGCGCACTGCTGGGCGATCGGGCAGCGCACGCAGTCCGGACTCTTGGCCGTGCACACCAGCGCGCCGAGCTCCATCGAGGCGGCTGCCCAGCGTGCCGCTGTGGGCTCGTCCTCGGGCAACAGCATCCGGGCGAGTTTGCGCTCGGCGGCGGTGGTGGCGTTCGGCGGGTACTGGACACCGGTCGCGGCCCGCGCGAACACCCGCCGGACATTGGTGTCGAGGACGGTGTGCCGCTGCCCGTAGGCGAAGGAGACGACGGCCGCGGCCGTGTACTCGCCGATCCCGGGCAGCGCGAGCAGCTGACCGTGCTCGCGCGGCACATCACCGCCATGGCGTTCCGTTATCGCCACGGCCGCGCCGTGCAGCCGCAGGGCACGCCGCGGGTAGCCGAGCCGGCCCCAGGCGCGGACCGCCTCGCCGGGCGGCTCGGCCGCCAGGGCGGCAGGGCGCGGCCAGCGGGCCAGCCACTGCTCGTACACCGGGAGCACCCGGCCGACCGGGGTCTGCTGCAGCATGAACTCGCTGACCATCACACCCCAGGGGCCGGCCTCGGGGCGGCGCCAGGGCAGATCGCGCGCGTTCTCGTCGAACCACGCGATGACGGGGGCGTGGAGGGCACTGGGGGCAGTCGTCGTGAGGGCAGTCATGGCAGTCATGGCAGAACCGATCCTGGCACGTTTCGCCTCGGAAGTGGCTCAGGGCCCCTCGGTGCGAGCGGCGCGAGCGTGATCGCGCCGCCGGGCTCGTCGCTCTCGGACCCATGTTGCGCCGTGTCCGCCGTCATGTGGCGACGAACAGGTCGATACCGGGGCGTCAGGCGCAACAGCCCATGCTCCTGGGCCAGTTCATTGATGATGATCCGCAAATCATGGGCGCAGGGCGGCATGTGGGGCGGGAGTTGGCGCCGATCTCTCGTACAGTTTGCGCCGTGGGATCTCTGCGCAATCCGATCGGGCCGCTTCCCTCCTCCATCTACTGGCGGCGGAGGGCCGTTGCGATGTCGCTGGTCGCGTTGCTCGCGCTGCTGATCGCATGGGTCCTCAGTTCGGGTGGGGGCAACGGCGACAAGAACGGCGACAAGCCCGACGGCAAGGGCCCCGCACCCTCGATCACCCCCGGCCCGACCGGATCGGGTCCCGCCATCAGTGAAGACCCGGGCGGCCGCGACGAGTCGGGCAGTACGGGCGGTGACGGCGGCGGGCAGGGCGGTACCGGCCCGGGCGGCGGTGAGGACGGCGGCGGCTCCGGCGGCAAGAACGGTGACACCGGGGTGGGCGGCTCGGTCACCGGTGGCGTCGGTGCGCCGGTGCGCGTTCCGGCGGGCTCCGGCCTCCCCGACTGCACTGCGGGCGCCGTGCAGTTGACCCTGCGCAGCGTCAAGAACGCCTACGAGCCGGGTGAGAAGCCGGAGTTCGAGCTGATCGCGAAGAACGTATCGGGCACCACCTGCAAGGTGGACTTCGGGCCGAAGGCCGCCGTGCTGACGATCACCGAAGCGGGCGGCGACGACGAGGTGTGGTCCTCGGCGGACTGCCCGGGCGGGCCGGGGAGCGTGCTGTTCCGGGTGCCGGCGAAGAGCGGGATCACCCACCGGGTGGAGTGGGACCTCAAGCAGAGCGCGCCGCAGTGCGCGACACCGCCGGCCGGCGCCGCCAAGGCCGGCACGTACCTGGTGGAGGCGAAGGTGCCGGGTCTGTCCGTGACACCCGCGTCGTTCGTACTCGAAAGGGACTAGGCCCTGTCCCGGCGGTCCGTCGCGGGCCCGACAAGTCGGCCGGACAGGCCTAGGGGGCTCGGGCGCGCCGTCCGAACCTCGTTCCGGACGTTGCGCGGCTCCTTCCGGACGTACCGCAGCTCGTTCTAGACGTACCGCTCCAGGATCGACGACTCGGCGAGTCGCGAAAGGCCCTCGCGCACCGAGCGGGCCCGCGCCTCGCCCACGCCGTCCACCGTCTGGAGGTCGTCGACACTCGCCGCGAGCAGCTTCTGCAGTCCGCCGAAGTGCTCGACGAGCCGCTCGATGATCGCGCCGGGCAGCCGCGGCACCTTGGCCAGCAGCCGGTAGCCGCGGGGCGAGACGGCCGAGTCGAGAGTCTCGGGAGAGCCGCTGTAACCCAACGCGCGTGCCACGATGGGCAGTTCGAGCAGCTCGGCGTGGCTCAGGGCGTCCAGTTCGGTGAGTGCCTCCGCGACGGTGCGCGAACGCTTGGCGGTCGGCTCCGGTACGTAGTCACGGATGACCAGCTCGCGCTCGGGCTCGACGCCCGCGATCAGCTCGTCGAGCTGGAGGGAGAGCAGCCGTCCGTCAGTGCCCAGCTCCACCACGTACTCGGCGATCTCGGTGGCGATCCGGCGGACCATCTCCAGCCGCTGTGCGACGGCCGTCACATCACGGACCGTCACCAAGTCCTCGATCTCCAGGGCGGAGAGCGTTCCGGCCACCTCGTCGAGGCGGAGCTTGTAGCGCTCCAGGGTGGCCAGCGCCTGGTTGGCACGGGACAGGATCGCCGCCGACTCCTCCAGGACGCGACGCTCCCCGTCGACGTACAGCGCGATCAGCCGCATCGACTGGGAGACCGAGACGACCGGGAAACCGCACTGCTTGGAGACCCGGTCCGCCGTGCGGTGGCGGGTGCCTGTCTCCTCGGTCGGGATGGACGCGTCCGGGACCAGCTGCACACCGGCCCGGAGGATCTTGGTGATGTCCTTGTCGAGGATGAGCGCGCCGTCGAGCTTGCACAGTTCGCGCAGCCGCGTCGCGGTGAACTCGACGTCAAGCACGAAGCCGCCCGTGCACATCGATTCAACCGTTTTGTCCATACCGAGGACGATCAGGCCGCCCGTGTTGCCGCGGAGGATGCGCTCCAGGCCGTCGCGCAGGGCCATGCCGGGCGCGACCGCGCTCAGCGAGGCACGCATCAGCGCTTCGATGCCGGTACCTCCGCCGGACTTCCCGGATGCTGCTGCCCCGTCCTTGGCTGCCACTGCACTCCTCCGGTCGCGGGTTGCGGGTGCCCTGGTGGCACGGTACGTGCTGGCCCACGCGGCCGACCTGTTCTTTCCTGCCGGAGGTCCGGGCATGGCCGCGTGGGCAGCAGTATTCGTACGGGCGGGCGAGACCAGGGCAAAGTCTACCGGCGTGCGTTGTCCTCCCGCGGGGCCTCTGCCCGAGACCGGCGCGGGAGCACCCGCAGCGCGTCCCCCATGTCGGCCACCTCAGTGACCTTCATCCCCGCCGGGACCTTCCCGGGGTCGGTCGGAACCAGGGCGTGGGTGAAGCCGAGACGGTGCGCCTCGGCCAGTCGGCGCTGGACCCCCGTAACCCGTCTGACCTCGCCCGCGAGACCCACCTCACCGATCGCGACCAGGTTCTTCGGCAACGGGGTGTCGCTGGCCGCCGAGGCCAGCGCGAGCGCGATGGCGAGGTCGGCGGCGGGCTCGGAGAGCTTCACACCGCCGACCGTCGCGCTGTAGATGTCGCGCTTGCCGAGCGCCGTGATCCGGCCGCGCTGCTCCAGCACGGCCAGCATCATCGACACCCGGGAAGTCTCCAGCCCGGAGGTGGTCCGCCGGGGCGAGGGGATCTGGGAGTCGACCGTGAGGGCCTGCACCTCGGCGACGAGCGGCCGACGGCCCTCCAGGGTGACGGTCAGGCAGGTGCCGGGGACGGCCTCGGCGCGCCGGGTCAGGAACAGCCCCGAGGGATCGGCGAGGCCGGTGATGCCTTCGTCGTGCAGCTCGAAGCAGCCGACCTCGTCCGTCGCGCCGTACCGGTTCTTGACGCCCCGGACGAGCCGCAGGCGCGCGTGCCGGTCGCCCTCGAAGCTGAGTACGACGTCGACCAGGTGCTCCAGCAGGCGCGGGCCCGCGATCGCGCCGTCCTTGGTGACATGGCCGACCAGGAGGGTGGACATGCCACGCTCCTTCGACGCGCGGATCAGCGCACCCGCCACTTCCCGGACCTGCGCCATGCCGCCGGGCGCCCCGTCGATCTCGGGCGATGCCACGGTCTGTACGGAGTCCAGGATCAGCAGGGACGGCTTGACCGCGTCGAGGTGGCCGAGGACGGCGGACAGGTCGGTCTCGGCCGCGAGGTAGAGGTGGTCGCTGATGGCGTTGATCCGGTCGGCACGCAGCCGGACCTGGCTCGCGGACTCCTCCCCGGTGACGTAGAGAGTCCGGTGCTCGTCGCCCGACGCCTTGGCGGCGACATCCAGCAGGAGCGTCGACTTGCCCACGCCCGGCTCGCCCGCGAGCAGCACGACCGCTCCCGGCACCAGCCCGCCCCCGAGGACCCGGTCGAGCTCGTCGACCCCGGTGGAGCGGGCCGTGGCCTGTCGGCCGTCCACCTGGCCGATGGGGACCGCGGCGGTGCTGACCCGGCCGGCCGCGGTGGTCCGGACCGCCGGCGCGCCGTACTCCTCCACCGTCCCCCAGGCCTGGCATTCGGGGCAGCGGCCGAGCCATTTGGCCGTCGTCCAGCCGCATTCGGTGCAGCGGTAGGACGGCCGGTCCTTGGCGGATGATCGAGCGGTGCGGGCAGCCATGCGGTCACCGTATAGGGAAGGTCGGACATCGCCGCCCGAGTGGCTCCGCACCCGCCGGAATGCCTGACTCCTGTCCCCTTTTGAGGGATCTGTTCACCCGTAAGGATTAAAAGTGTTCAAGAGGTACGAACGCGCCCCCATCATCCGCCTACGGTCGCCGGGTGACGAGCAGTAGGCACGAACTCCCCACGCACACCACCGGCGCACACCGGGCGCACAGGCGCGCGCCGCGCACCCTGGCGCAGACGCCCCCCACCCGCTACGAGCCGTACCTGGACGGCCTGTTCACGTACTGCCTCTCCGTGCTGTGCGACCACGACACGGCGACCGAGGTGCTCGGAGACGTGCTCGCCGTCTCCGAGCGGCAGTTCGGCCGCTGTCCCGCGGGCGAGGGCCGGCGCAGGGCCTGGCTGTACGCCCTCGCCCGCTGGGCCTGTCTGCGCAAGCTGACCGAGCAGAAGCGCAGCCGCCAGGGGGCTCACGCCGGGCAGCGCACGCCGGAGCCCGAGCCGGTGGCTCCGGTCTCCGAAGACGTCGCCCAGCGCCGTCGCCGCGAGCTCGCCCTGCTCGCCTGGCCCGAGGCGGCCGGGACCACGCCCGAGCAGCGCGAGGCCCTCGAACTGGCCGTCCGCCACCAGCTGTCCCCGCGCGAGGTGGCCGCCGTACTCGGTATGGAAGCCCTGGCGGCCCGGGAGCTGCTCGCCGGCGCCGCGTGCGAGGTTGAGCGGACCAGGGCCGCGCTCGCCGTCGTGGAGACCGGCACATGCCCGGTCGTGGCCCGGCTCACCGGCGACAACCAGGTGCTGCTGTCCAGCGCGCTGCGCCGCGAGCTGGTCCGGCATGTCGACGACTGCCCGCGCTGCCGGCGCGTCGCCGAGCGGGCCGGCGCGGGCGGGCCGTGGCCCGGCTCCGTCGCCACTCCCGCCAGGCTTCCGCTGCTGGAAGCGCCCCGCGCCGCGACGCATGTGGCGATGATGCACGTGGCGCGGGCCCGCGGGGCCGGTCCGCGCTTCGACCGGACCGGGTTCCCCACGGACCCCAAGGACCGCGCCGCGCGACGTGAGCGGCTACGTGCCCGCGCCGTGACCACCACCGTGGTCGCCACCGTGGTGGCCGCTCCCGTGCTGGCCCTCTGGGCGGCGTACCGAGGGGCGCCCCTCACCGGGGAGGGGGGCAGGGACGGGACGTCCGTCTCCGCCAGCGAGGTGGACGCGCCGGGCTGGATGGAGGGCAGCCCGCACGATACGTACGAGAACGCGGGCAACGCCCGCATCGAGCCCGTGCCCGGCTTCACGGCGGGCAGTCGCGCGCCGGACGTCTCGGTAGAGGTCATCAGTCCTGCCGGGCCGTCCGCTCCGGGATCGGTACTGGGGCCCGGCCGGCTCGCCGTGGCGGCCGAGTCGAGCGGCGACACGACGATCGTGACCCTGACCGCCTCGGGCGGCGCGCCGGTCGAGTGGTCGGCCTGGACGGAGGCGCACTGGCTCTACGTGAGTCAGTCCCACGGGACGCTCGCACCCGGTGAGTCGGTCACGATCTATGTGTCCGTCGACCACGACAGGGAGCCGGAGGGCCACTGGAGTGCCCGGATCGGGGTGGACCCGTCGGGCGCGGTGATCGTGGTGGAGGGGCACGGCGATACGAAGCCGCCGCCGTCCTCGGAGCCGCCGTCGAGCGAGCCCCCACCGTCGTCCGAGCCGCCACCGTCGTCCGAGCCGCCACCCTCGTCCGAACCCCCGCCGTCGTCACCGGACCCGTCCCCGGACCCCGACCCGACACCGACGGACGGGGCACCGCCCCCGAGCGAACCGGAGACTGCCAGTCCTGCCGGCTAGGGCCGGACAGAGTCTGGACCGGGCCTGGACCGGGCCTGGACCGGGTCCGCCGGGTGCGGGGCCATCGGGAGAAGCGACGACAGCCGCTCCTCGCAGAGCTCGACCAGCCGCTCGTATGCGGCCTTGCCCATCAGTTCGGTCAGCTCCGGGCGGTACGAGACGTACACCGGGTCGCCCGCTCCGTGCGCCGACGTCGCCGATGTGCACCACCAGTGCAGGTCATGGCCCCCCGGACCCCACCCGCGGCGGTCGTACTCGCCGATGGAGACCTGGAGGACGCGCGTGTCGTCGGGCCGGTCGATCCAGTCGTACGTACGCCGGATCGGCAGCTGCCAGCAGACGTCGGGCTTGGTCTCGAGCGGCTCCCGCCCCTCGCGCAGAGCGAGGATGTGCAGCGAGCAGCCCGCGCCGGCCGCGAACCCTGGCCTGTTCTGGAAGATGCAGGAGCCCTCCCAGCGGCGGGTCTGCCGGTCGCCGTCCTCGTCGGTCTGGACCCAGCCGGACTCGGTACCGACGTCGTGGAACTGCCACAGTTCGGGGGTGAGCCGCGCCACGTGCGAGGCGACCCGCTTCTCGTCGTCCTCGTCGGAGAAGTGCGCGCCGAGCGTGCAGCAGCCGTCGTCCGCCCGGCCGGCCTGGATGCCCTGGCAGCCGCTGCCGAAGATGCAGTTCCAGCGAGAGGTCAGCCAGGTCAGGTCGCAGCGGAAGACCTGTTCGTCGTCGTCCGGGTCGGGAAACTCGACCCAGGCGCGGGCGAAGTCCAGGCCCTTCTCGTCCGTGACGGCGGGGGTCTGCGGTTGCTTCTTCGAGGCTTTGTCCTGCTTCGCCTTTTTCGTCTTGGGCACGTGACAAGCGTAAGCGGGAGGAAGCCACTCCGTGGCCGGTCAGGGGCCGCGAGAGCAGTAGCGTTCCGTACATGAGACTCGGCGTCCTCGATGTGGGTTCGAACACGGTGCATCTGCTGGTGGTGGATGCGCACCCCGGTGCGTGCCCGTTGCCCGCGCACTCGCACAAGGCGGAGCTGCGCCTCGCGCAGCTCCTCGACACCGACGGGGCCATCGGCCCCACGGGCGTCGACAAACTGGTGGCCGTGATCGTGGACGCTCTGCAGGCCGCCGAGGACAAGGGCTGCGAGGACGTGCTGCCGTTCGCCACGTCCGCGGTCCGGGAGGCGACCAACGCCGACCAGGTGCTTGCCCGGGTGCGCGAGGAGACCGGCGTCGATCTGGCGGTGCTCAGCGGCGCGGAGGAGGCCCGGCTGACCTTCCTGGCGGCCCGCCGCTGGTTCGGCTGGTCGTCGGGCAGGCTGCTGGTGCTGGACATCGGCGGGGGTTCGCTGGAGATAGCGTGCGGGGTCGACGAGGAGCCGGACATCGCCGTGTCCCTGCCGCTGGGCGCGGGCCGGCTGACGGCAGGCTGGCTGCCGGGCGACCCGCCGGACCCGACCGACGTGAAGGCGCTGCGCCGCCATGTGCGCGCCCAGATCGCCCGTACGGTCGGCGACTTCAACCGCACCGGTTCGCCGGACCACGTGGTGGCCACGTCCAAGACCTTCAAGCAGCTCGCGCGGATGGCGGGGGCGGCCCGTTCCGCCGAGGGGCCGTACGTCCAGCGTGATCTGAGTCGCAAATCGCTGGAGGAGTGGGTGCCGAAGCTGGCGGCGATGACGGCCGGACAGCGCGCGGAGCTCCCCGGTGTGTCCGAGGGCCGGGCGCAGCAGCTGCTGGCAGGAGCGCTGGTCGCGGAGGGTGCGATGGATCTGTTCGGGGTCGACGTACTCGAGATCTGCCCCTGGGCGCTGCGCGAGGGAGTCATCCTGCGGCGTCTGGACCATCTGCCGGTCACCTAGAGGGTGCCCGTACGCTGTCCCCGTGGCAGAACCAGTGGTGCGCATCCCGGATGCGAAGGTCGTGCTGTCCACGGCGTCCGTGTACCCGGAGTCGACGGCGACGGCCTTCGAGATCGCCGCGCGCCTCGGCTACGACGGCGTCGAGGTCATGGTCTGGACGGATCCCGTCAGTCAGGACATCGAGGCCCTGCGACGGCTCTCCGACTACCATCAGGTGCCGATCCTGGCCGTGCACGCCCCTTGTCTGCTGATCACGCAGCGGGTGTGGTCCACGGACCCGTGGGTGAAGCTGCAGCGGGCGCAGGCGGCGGCCGAGAAGCTCGGCGCTTCGACCGTGGTCGTCCATCCGCCCTTCCGCTGGCAGCGGCAGTACGCGCGTGACTTCGTGCGGGGGATCTGGCGGATGGCGGACGAGACGGACGTCCGGTTCGCTGTCGAGAACATGTACCCGTGGCGCTACCGGGACCGCGAGATGCTGGCGTACGCACCCGACTGGGACGTGACGAAAGAGGACTTCCGCGACTTCACGGTGGACCTCTCGCACGCCGCGACCTCCCGCATCGACACCATGGCCATGGTCGACCGGATGGACGACCGGCTGGCCCACGTACATCTGGCCGACGGCAACGGCTCCAACAAGGACGAGCACCTGGTGCCGGGCCGCGGCAACCAGCCCTGTGCCGAGCTCCTGGAGCGGCTGGCCCTCAGCGGTTTCGGCGGCCATGTCGTCATCGAGGTCAACACACGGCGCGCGATGTCCGCCGCCGAACGTGAGGCCGACCTGGCGGAAGCGCTGGCGTTCACCCGGCTGCACCTGGCATCCGCCCTGCGGATGCCCCGCTCATGACGGGCCCCGCCACACCACGCCGCAGGGGCCGCCCGGCCCGTACGGACGCTGACAGCGGTCCCGGCGCCCGCGAGCGGATCCTGGCGGCGGCGCGTACGGAGTTCGCCGAGCGCGGGTACGACAAGACATCGGTCCGCGGGATCGCCAAGGCGGCCGGAGTCGACCCGGCGCTCGTCCACCACTACTTCGGTACGAAGGACGAGGTCTTCGCGGCGGCGATCGAGGTGTCCTTCGAACCGGCCCTGGTCATCCCGGCGGTGCTGGGCGAGGGGACCGAAGGCATCGGTGAACGGCTGGCCCGGTACTTCATCGGCGTATGGGAGAACCCGGCGACGCGGGCCCCGCTGCTGGCGATCATCCGGTCCGCGCTGACGCACGAGGCGGCGGCGAAGGTGCTGCGTGGCTTCGTGCTGCGGCGGCTGCTGGAGCGGGTGGCGGCGGACCTGAAGGTGCCGGACCCGAAGTTCCGGGCGGAGCTGGCCGCCTCCCACATGATCGGAATCGCGATCCTGCGCTATGTGATCAAGGTGGAGCCGCTGGCGTCGGCGGACCCCGAGGACATCGTGGCGATGGTGGCTCCGACGCTCCAGCGATACCTGACCCAGGACTGACCCTGACCGAGGACTGCCCCCGGCCCATGGCCGACCTCTGGCCGAGGGCTGACCGAAAGCTGAGCGCCCTGTCCCGCAATCCGGACAGACTGTCCAGATCTTGGAGGCTGGGCGTAGGCTCGAAGGCAGTCGTATCTGCCTATGGGGAGTGAACCCGATGCCCGAGCTCAGGTCCCGAACCGTCACCCACGGCCGCAACATGGCGGGCGCCCGCGCCCTTATGCGGGCGTCGGGCGTAGCGAGCGCGGACATCGGGAAGCCGATCATCGCGGTCGCCAACTCCTTCACCGAGTTCGTGCCCGGCCACACCCACCTCGCGCCGGTCGGCCGTATCGTCTCCGACGCGATCCTGGCGGCGGGTGCGGTGCCGCGCGAGTTCAACACGATCGCGGTCGACGACGGCATCGCGATGGGCCACGCCGGCATGCTCTACTCGCTGCCGTCCCGCGACCTGATCGCCGACTCCGTCGAGTACATGGTCGAGGCGCACTGCGCCGACGCGCTGATCTGCATCTCCAACTGCGACAAGATCACCCCGGGCATGCTGATGGCCGCCATGCGGCTCAACATCCCGGTGGTCTTCGTCTCCGGCGGCCCCATGGAGGCCGGACAGGCCACGCTCGTCGACGGCACGGTCCGCAAGCTCGACCTGATCAACGCCATCACGGACGCGGTCAACGAGAACGTCTCGGACGAGGACATCCTCCGTATCGAGGAGAACGCCTGTCCGACCTGCGGCTCCTGTTCCGGCATGTTCACCGCCAACTCGATGAACTGCCTGACCGAGGCCATGGGCCTGTCGCTGCCCGGCAACGGCTCGGTCCTGGCCACGCACACCGCCCGCCAGGCGCTGTACGAGGAGGCCGGCCGCACGGTCGTCGAGATCACCAAGCGCTACTACGAGCAAGACGACGAGACCGTCCTGCCGCGCAACATCGCGACCCGCGCCGCCTTCGACAACGCGATGGCCCTCGACATCGCCATGGGCGGCTCGACCAACACGATCCTGCATCTGCTCGCCGCCGCCCAGGAGGCCGGGCTCGACTACGACCTCACGGACATCGACGCGGTTTCGCGCCGCGTGCCGTGCCTGGCCAAGGTGGCGCCGAACGTCGCCCCCGGCGGCACGTACTACATGGAGGACGTGCACCGCGCCGGCGGCATCCCCGCCATCCTCGGCGAGCTGTACCGCGCGGGCCTGCTGAACGAGGACGTGCACTCGGTGCACGCCCCGTCCCTCGCGGACTGGCTCAAGACCTGGGACGTGCGTGGCGGTTCGCCGTCCGCCGAGGCCGTCGAGCTGTGGCACGCGGCGCCCGGATGCGTGCGCTCCGCGACCGCCTTCTCGCAGTCCGAGCGCTGGGACTCGCTGGACGTCGATGCGGCCGGCGGCTGCATTCGCGACGCGGCGCACGCGTACTCGAAGGACGGCGGACTGGCCGTCCTCAAGGGGAACCTGGCGGTCGACGGCTGTGTCGTGAAGACGGCCGGGGTCGACGAGTCGATCTGGAAGTTCGAGGGACCGGCCGTCGTCTGCGAGTCGCAGGAGGACGCCGTCGACAAGATCCTCCGTAAGGAGATCAAGGAGGGCGACGTCGTCGTCATCCGCTACGAGGGCCCCAAGGGCGGCCCCGGTATGCAGGAGATGCTCTACCCGACGTCCTTCCTCAAGGGCAGGGGTCTCGGCAAGTCCTGCGCGCTGATCACCGACGGCCGCTTCTCCGGCGGCACTTCGGGCCTGTCCATCGGCCACGCCTCGCCCGAGGCGGCTTCCGGCGGCATGATCGCGGTCGTCCGGGACGGCGACCGCATCCGCATCGACATCCCGGCCCGTTCGATCGAACTCCTCGTTCCCGAGGACGAATTGACAGCCCGCCACGAGAAGCTGAACGGCGTCTACGCCCCGAAGGACCGAGAGCGCCAGGTCTCGGCCGCACTGCGCGCTTACGCGGCGATGGCGACCAGCGCCGACAAGGGCGCCGTGCGGGACGTCTCCAAGCTGGGCTGAGCCCCGGGCATACAGGCCCCCGGCCTCCCGGCTCACCAGCCGGCGGGGTCCCGCGCGTCCACAGCGAACACCGACCCGTCGGGGGCACCGGCGAAGACCCGGCCCCCGACGGCCACCGGTGCGGGCAGTGTCGGTGTGAAGGTGTAACGCCCGCCGTCCATCCGGGGCTTGGTCTGGCCCAGCAGAGCACCGGTACGGGCATCCACCCCCAGCAGGCGCCCGTCCGCGGCGGTCAGATAGACACGTTCCCCGGCGGCGACGGGCCGCGAGGCCCGGCTCACAGAAGTCTCCAGCCGCCACAGCTGGGCGCTCTGCGCGTCGGTGTCGCGGGAAGTGTCGACGGCAAGAAGCGACCCGCCGGCGCCGAAGACGTACACGGTGTCACCGCCCACGGTGGCCTGAGCCTGGTCGACCGGAGTGGTCAGGGGGATCCGGCGGGCGTCGCGGGTGGCGGTGTCGACGCGGATCACGGCGGTGGCCAGGATGTCCGTGTTGCTGGACAGCAGGAACAGCGCCCCCTCCGCAGCGGCGACCGGGGTCAGACCACCGCTGAGGCGGCTCGTCCACAGGGCGGTCCCGCTCTCCGGATCGAAGGCTTTGACCGTGGACGACGAAGCGTCGTCCGACGGCGTGACCGCGAAGACCTTTCCGCCGTCAGCTGCGGCGATCAGTTGCGAGCCGAGAGCTCCCAGACTCTTGTTCCACCGCTTCCTGCCCGTAGCACTGTCGAGTGCCTGGACTCTGCCGTCCGGCGCGAGAAGGAGAGCGGTGCTGTCCGTGTGCCGGACGGCGGCGTACGCGGAGATGTCGGCGGACCAGTGCTTGCGGCCCGTATCCGGGGAGAGCGCCTCGAGCCGGCGTCCTTCGGGGTCCAGGACGTGCAGGAGACCACCCGACAGCGTGGGTGCCATCGCCTCTTCGGCATTCGGCTCGGCACCCGGCCCGGCGTTCGCGGCCCTGAGGGACCAACCGATGGCACCGTCGGCCGGGTCCAGGCGGGCGGCCTTGATCCCGGGGCCGGCGCAGTACAGAGCGGCTTCGAGGTACGAGCAGAAGCCCGTCGCACTCTCGGCTCCCGCCAGAAAGGGGGTCTCCCAGGGGCGGAAAGCCGTGGCCCGCGTATGCGCGTCCGGGGGTGTGTCGTCGGCCCTGTCGTCGCCCCTCGTCCCGGCCGTGCCCAGGACTCCGCCGACGACCACCGCCGCCAGAACCGCGGCGCCCGCCACCCACCGGCCGCGCCCCCCGCGCCTGGTGGTGACGACGGGTGCGGACTTCTCCGAGGTGTGCGGCCGCTGAGCGGGAACGAAGGCCTGTGTGTCCTCCGACGTCCGGTAGCCCGCGGACCGAAGCGCCGCCATCAGCGCGTCCGTCGTGGGCCGGTCCGCCGGTTCCTTGGCGAGGCAGCGAGCGATCAGCGGGGCCAGTTCGTCCGGCACACCCGCCAGATCCGGCTCGTTGTGGACCACTTGGTACGCGACGATGTACGGGCTGTCCGAGTCGAACGGGCCGCGTCCGGTGGCCGCGTGGACCAGGACGGCGCCCAGGGCGAACACATCGGCCGCGGGCCCGACCTCGCGGGGGCGCTGGAACTGCTCGGGGGCCATGAACGGCGGCGTGCCGATCAGCTTGCCGGTCTCCGTCCGCAGATCACTGTCGGAAGGGCGGGAGATCCCGAAATCGATGACCTTCGGCCCGTCGGCCGCCAGCAGTACATTGCTCGGCTTCAGATCGCGGTGTACGACACCGGCGCGGTGGATGTCGCGCAACGCCTCGGCCAGGCCGGCCCCGAGCCGGCTCAGTTCCGCCGCTTCCAGAGGCTTCCGCTTGACGCGCTCGGCGAGAGTGGGACCGTCGATGAACAGCGTGGCCATCCAGGGCCGTCCGGCCTCCGGGTCCGCGTCCACCACGGGCGCGGTGAAGGCGCCGCTCACCCTGCGAGCAGCGGTGATTTCCTGCCTGAAACGCGCCCTGAACTCGGGATCCACCGCATGGTCGGCATGGACCACCTTGACCGCGAGCCGCAGGCCGGAGGCAGAGGTGGCCAGATGCACGACCCCCATACCGCCGGAGCCCAGCACGGATTCCAGCCGGTACTGCCCGGCGTACTGCGGATGCTCCGCTTCCGGGCTCCGCCCGGTGCTGCGCAGCGGCGGCATCGCCCCACCCCCGTGAGATTCGTGCGCAAGCGCGACTCACGGAGCCTAGTCGACGATGCGTGCGATGTCGGTGGGGCTTGCTAGCCTGCGCGGGTCGCAGAGAGTGAACCTCATGGGGGAGGGGCTTTATGGCTGTGGAAGAGGCCGAGGAGAGCGTTGGAGGCGCGGGCGGGGAATCCGCCGCCGGCGCGCTCGCGGCGCGGTATGCCGTGGCCCCCGGGCAGCGGGTCAACGTACGCAGCGGGCCCGGAACCGGCTACCGGATCGTCAAGGTCCTGCCGCTTGGTGCGACGGTGCCCGTCAACTGCCAGATACCGGGCGAGAGGATCACCGGCCCGTACGGCACGACCAGCCTGTGGGACAACATCGCCAACGGCCAGTTCGTGTCGGACGCGTACGTGAACACGGGCAGCGACGGCTACGTCGCCCCGCGCTGCTCCTGACTCCGCCCTGCCGCGCCGGGGGATAATCGGCCCCGTGAGCGACAGAGCAGACGGCGGCGCAGCCGCAGCCCCCACCCCGGCCGGGCCGCAGCCCGAACCCATCCGTTTCTTCGGCACGACCTGGGTCGGCCATGACGGCGGCTACGGGCTGCGCCGCGCCGGCGTGGCCGCGGGGGCATTGGCGGCTGCCGTAGCCGGGTGCTTCGTGCTGCGCTTCGCGTACCAGGGACTGGCGATCGCCGAGGTCGGCAACTTCGTCAACCTCCTGGTCGTCATCATGTTCGCCGTGTGCAGTGCCATCGCCTTCCGCAAGACCTGGGAGGGCTTCACCCGGCGCCCCGCCGACACCGCCGCCGAGGCGTCACTGCGCAGCCTCAAGATGATCGGCTTCGTGGGCTCCTTGCTCGCCTATTTCTTCCGCTCGCTCGCGGAGGCCCCGGGCGAGAAGCTTCACCGCGCCGAGTACGACCAGGCCATCGTCCAGTACGAGCGCCGCCGGGGCTCCCGTACCGGCAACCCCGCCGCGCGCAAGAAGCCCAAGCGCAAGTAGCTGATACGCGAGGAGACTCGCGTCGCGAGCGCCCGAGCGCAAGAAGCCCGAGCCCCGGCCCACGTCACACCGCGCCCAAGCGGCCGAACCCAAGCTGCCGCGCCCGAGCGGCCCGAGTGGTTCAAGCGGCCCCGGCGAATCGAGCGCCGGCAGTCGGCCGCTCCGAGTCATGCCTTCCCGCGGCCCCTCGAACCGACCAGCCCCACCACCCCCGCTACCAGCGCGCTCCGCCACAGCCCGTCCCACATGCTGCCGAAGAAGCCCTCGGCGGTCAGGAGCTGCCGCATCACCACGTCGGTGACGACCAGCAGCGAGGCCGGTACGGCCGCGACCCGCCACGGGTGGGCCGCCGCCCAGCGCCGCATTCGGTGATCCGTACCGGCAGCGGTCCCCGGCTTGCCGCCCAGCGCCGCGCCCGCGCCGCCGACCAGGAAAAACAGCATCAGCGCGGCCGAAAGGGCGCCGGCCAGCACGCCGAGCCCGACTCCGTCGCCGATAGCGCCGAGCGCGAGCGAGACCCCGCCACCCAGCGCGCCCACCGCGGCGGCGGCCCGCCAAGGGCCGAGGGTGGCGGACGCGACTGCCAGGTGCCGCCGTTCGGACGGGGTGCATTCGCCGTTTCGCCTCATACGTCAACCGTGCTCCCGTCAGGTCCTCGAACGCCATGGGGGATGACCCTGACCCGTCCCTGAGCCCGCCGCCCCCAGGCCCCTTGACGACGGCTGCCCCCAGCCGCATTATTCATCGCATGATGAATTACCAGGTGGCCGACGCCGTCGCCGCCCGCGGCCTCACCGTCGTACGAGGCGACCGCATCGTCCTGCGCGGACTCGAATTCGCCGTCCCCCGCGGCCAGATCACCGGCCTCCTCGGCCCGTCCGGCTGCGGCAAGTCGACCCTCATGCGCGCGATCGTCGGCACCCAGGCCAAAGTCACCGGAACCCTCGAGGTCCTCGGCAGCCCGGCGGGCGACCCTTCCCTCCGCGCCCGCATCGGCTACGTGACACAGGCCCCGTCCGTGTACGACGACCTGTCCGTCCGCCAGAACCTCGACTACTTCGCGGCGATCCTCGACCCGGGCCGCGCGGCCACCGAACGCCGCCACGAGAACGTGGGCCGGGCCATCGCCGACGTCGACCTCACCTCGCACACCGACGCCCTCGCCGGCAACCTCTCCGGCGGCCAGCGCAGCCGCGTCTCACTGGCCGTCGCCCTGCTCGGCACGCCCGAACTCCTCGTCCTCGACGAGCCGACCGTCGGCCTCGACCCGGTCCTGCGCCGCGACCTGTGGGACCTTTTCCACTCCATCGCCGCCGAGCGCGGCGCCACCCTGCTCATCTCGTCCCACGTCATGGACGAGGCCGAGCGCTGCCACCGCCTCCTCCTCATGCGCGACGGCGAGATCCTGGCCGACGACACCCCGGACGCCCTGCGCTCCCGTACAGCCACCGAAACCGTCGAAGCGGCCTTCCTGCACCTCGTCGACGAGGCCAACGCCGTCCACGAGACCCGGGAGCAGACCCGATGAACGCCCACCCGTTGCCCACCGCCACCCCGATGGCGCCGAGTTCCGCGCCTCCTCTCTCCCTCTCCCGCACTCTCGCGACCGCCGGCCGCGTCCTGCGCCAGCTGCACCACGACCCGCGGACCATCGCCCTGATGCTCTTCGTCCCGGTCCTGATGATCACCCTGCTCCGGTACGTCTTCGACGGCAGCCCGCACACCTTCGACTCCATCGGAGCCTCGCTGCTCGGCATCTTCCCGCTGATCACGATGTTCCTGGTGACCTCCATCGCCACCCTGCGCGAACGCACCTCCGGCACCCTGGAACGCCTCCTCGCCATGCCGCTCGGCAAGGGCGACCTGATCGTCGGCTACGCACTGGCCTTCGGCGCCGTGGCGATCGTCCAGTCGGCCCTGGCCACCGGCCTGTCGGTCTGGCTCCTGGGGCTGGACGTGGTCGGCTCGCCCTGGCTGCTCCTCCTGGTCGCCCTGCTCGACGCGCTGCTCGGCACGGCGCTGGGCCTGTTCGTCTCCGCCTTCGCGGCCTCGGAATTCCAGGCGGTCCAGTTCATGCCGGCGGTGATCTTCCCGCAGCTCCTGCTGTGCGGCCTCTTCACCCCGCGCGACGAGATGGCGCCCGCCCTCGAAGCGATCTCCAACTTCCTGCCCATGTCCTACGCCGTGGACGGGATGAACGAGGTCCTGCGCCACACCGACGTCACGGCGGACTTCATCCGCGACGTGGTGATCGTCGCAGCCTGCGCCGTCCTCGTCCTCGGCCTGGGCGCGGCCACCCTCCGCCGTCGTACGGCCTGATGCCGCCGGGCGTCCATCCGGTTCCGCGACCTGGACACCGACGACGCCGGCACCTGCCCCGGTGCGAGGATGGCCAGGGACGACCGCAAGCCCACCCGGAGGGTGAACCATGACCCAGACAGTCGCAGTCCTCGGCACCGGCAAGATCGGCGAGGCCCTGCTCAGTGGCATGATCCGGGCCGGATGGGCGCCCTCCGACCTCCTCGTCACCGCTCGCCGCCCGGAGCGGGCCGAGGAACTCCGCAACCGCTACGGCGTCGAGCCCGTCAGCAACGCCGAGGCCGCCAAGCGCGCCGACACTCTCATCCTCACGGTCAAGCCCCAGGACATGGGCAAGCTCCTCGACGAACTCGCCCCCCATGTCCCGGCCGACCGTCTGGTCATCAGCGGAGCGGCCGGCATCCCCACCGCCTACTTCGAGGAGCGGCTCGCCCCGGGCACGCCCGTCGTCCGCGTCATGACGAACACGCCCGCCCTTGTCGACGAGGCGATGTCCGTCATCTCGGCCGGCAGCCACGCGACCGCCGAGCACCTGGCCCATGCGGAGGAGATCTTCGGCGGCGTCGGCAAGACGCTGCGCGTGCCGGAGTCCCAGCAGGACGCAGCGACCGCGCTGTCCGGCTCCGGCCCGGCGTACTTCTACTTCCTCGTCGAGGCGATGACCGACGCCGGCATCCTGCTCGGCCTGCCCCGCGCCCAGGCCCACGACCTGATCGTGCAGGCGGCCATCGGCGCGGCCGTCATGCTCCGCGACAGCGGCGAGCACCCCGTCAAGCTCCGCGAGGCCGTGACGTCGCCCGCCGGCACCACCATCAACGCCATCCGCGAACTCGAGAACCACGGCGTACGCGCCGCACTCATCGCCGCACTCGAAGCCGCCCGCGACCGCAGCCGTGAACTCGCCTCCGGCAACGGCTGACCGGCACTGGCAGCAGCGCGGCGATCACCACACCACCACGGCGTTCCGTCAGCCGGCCGGCAGCAGGCCGATCGCCCGATATGCGGCATCGACCACGGGCCGCGCCATGGCCCGGGCCCGGGCCGCCCCGTCCCGGAGCACCCGGTCCAGATGGCCGGGGTCGGCGCACAGCTCCGCATGCCGCGCCCGCAACGGCCGCAGCAGCTCGACCACGGCCTCGGCGGCATCCTTCTTGAGGGCCCCGTACGAGGCGTACCCGGCAGCCAGCGCCTCCGGCTCACTGCCCGTACAAGCCGCCAGCACATCGAGCAGGTTCGCCACACCGGGCCTGGCCTCGCGGTCGTACTCGACATCCCGCCCGCTGTCCGTCACGGCTCGCATCACCTTCCTGCGCACCACATCGGGCTCATCGAGCAGGTACACGATCCCGGCCGTGGCCTCGTGGGACTTACCCATCTTCGACGTGGGCGCCTGCAGATCCATGACACGGGCCGCCACCTTGGGATGGGTGGCCTTCGGCACGACGAAGGTGTGCCCGTAGCGCTGGTTGAAGCGGACAGCCAGGTCGCGCGTCAGCTCGACATGCTGAGCCTGGTTGTCCCCCACCGGAACCTCATCCGCCCCGTAGGCCAGGATGTCGGCGGCCATCAGCACGGCATACGTCAGCAGCGAAAGCCGCACACTCTGCCCGGCCGCCTGCGCCTGCGTGGCCTTCTCCTTGTACTGGATCATCCGCCGCAGTTCGCCGTCGGTGGCTGTGCATTCCAGCAGATACGAGAGTCTCGCGTGCTCGTCCACGTGGCTCTGTACGAACACCGTGCACTGCGCCGGGTCCAGCCCGGCCGCACGCAACAGCGTCGCCGCCTGCCGGCTGAGCCGTCGCACCCGCGCGGGATCGTGCTCCACGGTGAGCGCATGCAGGTCCACCACACAGAACAGGGCATCGGCCCGGTACTGCTCGGTCTCGGCCCACTGCCGGACGGCTCCCAGATAGTTGCCCAGCGTCAGGTGCCCGGTCGGCTTAACCCCGCTGAGATCCGTGTCATCTCTCCACCTCCTGGTCGGAGCCGCCGCAGTCCGCGGCCGGCCCCAGGAGGGAGAAACACGAACGGCCGCCGAAGCGGCGGCCGTTGAACGCGTGCGTAAGCGTCGGCCGCCGTCAGGCGGCCCACCAGCGAAGGGTGAACGCACGCGTAGTCATGCCCACAGGCTAGCGCTACAGACTCGGAGCGAGCCCCGGTTGACATGCCCGGCGTGCCTCCGTAGTGTTCTCCGAGTTGTCCGACGTGAGCGCCGACCCCGGTCGGTCCCCGGACAGCCATTCCGCAAGAACCATTGGAACGAACGACGTGTTGTCGTCTCGTTTTCATGCGTATTTGCGAAATGAGGAATCCGCGTTCGAAGACCGCGGCCCCCGATTAGCTCGGGGGCGAGGATTCCGCTAATGTCTCACCTCGTCGGAACGGCCCAAACAGCCGGAAAGGCGAAACTTGCTGACTGGGAATCAGGCCCGAAAGGATCTGGTAGAGTCGGAGCCGCCGGAAAGGAAACGCGAAAGCGGGACCAGGAAGGCAACCAAATCCCACTTCGACTGGGAATCGGACACGAAAGAGTCTGATAGAGTCGGAAACGCAAGACCGAAGGGAAGCGCCCGGAGGAAAGCCCGAG